>JASHVF010000303.1 GCA_030039615.1 Gammaproteobacteria bacterium
GCTGGGACCTGGTACGCGTCGTTCACAGCCCGTTCTCCTTGCCGTTGTTCTGCCGGTTCCACCAGCCGCCGCCGAGCGACTGGAAGAGCGCCGCGGTGTCCGCGTAGCGCGCCGCCTCGGCCTGCACGCGGCTCTGCCGTGCCGACAGGTAGACACGCTCGGCGTTGAGCAGCGTCAGGTAGCTGACGCCTCCGACCTTGTACTGGAGCTTGGTCATGTTGAGAGTGTCCAGGGCGTCGGTCTCGGTGATGAGATCCGCCTGCAAGGTGCGCGCATCCGCCTCGAGTGCGCGCAGCGTGTCGGCCACGTCCTGCAGGGCCGCCAGCACCGCCTCGCGGTACTCGGCGGTGGCGCGCTCGAGATCGGCGCGCGCCGCCCGCCGCAGACCCGCCAGCTCGCCGCCGTGAAACAGCGGCTGGGTGAGCGAGCCGCCGATGTTCCAGGCGGCCGAGCCCGTCTTGAACAGCTCACTCGCCTGAATCGTCTCGGAGCCGATGGAGCCCGTGAGATTCAGCTGCGGATACATGTTGGCGGTCGCGACGCCGAGCAGCGCCGTCGACTGGTGCAGCGATGCCTCCGCCGCCTGCACGTCGGGACGCTGCCGTACCAGCTTCGCGGGCACGCTGAGCGGCAGCTCGGCCGGCAGCGTCAGCTGATCGAGCGTGAAGTCGGGGAGCGTCGCGTCGTCGGGGGTGCGGCCGACGAGCACCGCGAGCCGGTGCTGCGCCTGCGCCAGTTGCTTATCCAGCCCCGGCAGCTGCGCCTCGTTCTGGGCCACCTCGGTCTGCTGCGCCAGCACGTCGGAGCGCGAGGCGGCGCCGACGTCGAACTGCCGCTGCACCACCTTCAGCTGCTCGCGCTCGCTCGCGATGATGTCGGTGAGTGCGCCGATCTGCGCGTGCAGTGAGGCGATGCTGACCGCCGTGGTGACGACATTGGCGCTGAGCGAGAGCCGCGCCGCCTCGAACTCCCAGCGCTGGTACTCGGCCTGGGCGCGGTAGCTCTCCACCTGGCGGCGCGAGGCGCCGAAGATATCGAGACGGTAGGTGACGCTCACCGAGGCGTCGAACAGGTTGAAGATGAACGAGGGAATGTTCGGGTCGCCGACCACCGCGCCCGGCTCGCGCTCGCGTGCCGCCTCGCCCTGCGCATCGAGCGCGGGCAGCAGCAGTCCGCCGCGGTTGGCTTTCCAGGTCTCGACCGCCGTCGTCAGCGTGGCGCGCGCCGCCTGCACGCTCGGACTGTCGGCGAGCGCCGCGCGCACCAGGTCATCGAGCGCGCTCGAGTGGTAGAGCGTCCACCAGTCGGCCGGGATGTCGCGCTCGCCGCTGAAGGTCTGGACGACGCCGCTCGCCCCGGGCGCCGCTACGGTCTCGGTCGGCTCGGGCGCGCGCGTGTAGTGGCTGGTGGCCGGCGGGGCCGGGGTGTGGAAATCAGGGCCCACGGCGCAGGAGGCGAGAGAAACGGAGGCTGCCCCGACAGCGAGTAAAGCCAGTTGGTGCAAGCTCGGCATCGTTATGAACCCCCACACTGATCCGCAGCCCGCTGCAGCGCCTTGACGAGCCGCGCGCGTTCCTCGTGCGTGTAGGGCGAGAGGTGCAGCAGCTCCCCGAGCAGCAGGCCCTGCACGGCGAGCAGCACCAGCGCGGCGCGCTCGAATCCCCCCGGCAGCCGCGCAAATTCATCGAGCAGCGCGCGGTACTGCGTGCGGCACATGGCCATGTGCCCGGGGTTGTCGGCGGCGGCGGCCACCATGGCGGCGCCGAACGCCGGACGCTCCGGATGCATCTCGAGCAGCACGCCCACCCGCTCGCGCAGCATGTCGCCACGTGAAGTCTTCCTGCCGCGGCGCGCGAGACGCTTGTTGACCTCGGCATCCACGTCGTGGAAGTGCCGCGTCAGCATGCCCTCGAGGAGGGCTTCCTTGGTGGGGAAGTGATAGAGCAGTCCGCCCTTGCTGACGCCGGCGGACTTGGCCACGTTATCGAGCGTCAGGTGTGTCGCGCCCGACTCGGCCACCACGCGTTCGGCCGCATCGAGCAGTCGCTCGCGCGCCGGGCGCAGCGGCATGGGTTGGCGGAAGTACATATACAGTGCGACGCGTGGCCCGACCCTGGATGGATTTCCCTGAGAAACAGGCAAGGCGGCAGACCCTACCGTCCGGACGGTCCACAGGCCATCCCCCGATGGGGATAGGGGCGTGCAGCCTTAAGTTGGTGTTGGGTGCGGAGTGTTGGCCGGACGCTACGGCGTCGCCGGTCCCTCGGTGACGCGCACCAGATCGGCCGGCCGCAGCCACTTGCGGAAGGCCGCCTGCACCGCCGCGCCATCGAGCGCCACGTAGCGGTGCGCCGCGAGGGTGGGCTCATCGAGCGGCAGGTCGAGCTCGCGGCGTCCCAACATGCCGCGGGCGATCTGCGCGACGCCGGCCTCGGCGAGCGGAATCTGCCGCAGCAGGTAAGCCTTGACGCGCGTCAGCTCGTCGGCGCCCACCGGCGTGTCCTGCATCGCGCTCAGCTCGTGCGCCACCATGTCGGCCGCCTTGACGACGTTCTGCGGATCGCTCGCGTATTCGACCAGGTAGACGCTGCGGGTGCGGCCCGCCTGCAGCAGCGACTCGACGCCGTACACCAGGCCGGCGTTCCTGCGCAGGTCGATGCTGAGGCGCGTCGAGTAGAAGCTTCCGCCGAGCACCGCGTTGCCGAGCTCGAGCGGGTAGAAATCGGGATCGGAACGCGTCAGGGCAAGCGTCTGCGCCAGCACCACGCGGTCCTGCACGCGGCTGGCGTTCGGCACCGCGACCACCTGGGCGTGGTTCGCCGGCACCGCGGGCAGCTCGGTCGCCGGCGCGGCACCTGCGGCGCTCCAGGCGCCGAAGCTGCGCTCCACCGCGGCGGCGGCCGCGGCGGGGGTGACCTTGCCGATCACGACGATGGTGGCGAGATCGGGGCGAAACACCTTCTGGTAGTAGGCGCGTACCGCGGCGTCGTTCAGCGCGCGCACCGACTCGGGCGTCGCCATGCGCAGGCTCGGGTCGTCGGCCGGGAACAGCGCCATGCGCAGCGAGCGCTGACTCAGGAAACCGGGGCTGACGTTGCGCGCGGCGACGCCCTGCGCGACCTGCGCGCGGATCACCTCGAGCGCGGCCGGCGGCAGCGCCGGATGCAGCTCGTTGTCGGCCAGCAGCTCGAGGGCGCGCTCGAAGTACTCGGCGAGCGACTGCACCGAGAAGTCCGTGCCGGCGTGCTCGCGTGCGCCGATGGCATCGAGCGCCGCCTCGAACGCCAGCCGGTCGAGATGCTCGCTGCCGTAGGGCAAGAGCCGGTCGAGCAGCTGACTGACGCCTTCCTGGCCGACCGGCTCCTCGATCTCCGGGCGATTGCGGATGTGGCCGTAGACGCTGACGGTGTCGCTGACGTCCTCGGGTTGCACGATGAGCGTCAGCCCGTTGGGGAGCCTGCTCACCACCGGGTGCAGCATCGAGTCGGGAACGCTGAGGCGCTCGAGAGCCTTGGCGGCCCAGGGCGGGAGCGCGGTCTGATGCGCCTCGCCGAGCGAGATGGCCTCGTGTCCGCCGAAGCCGCCGCCCTCGGGGACCGGGCGGCCCGAGCCCCTGGGTGACATCACGCCGGTGAGCGCGTGCTCGAGGTCGAGGTACTGGCGCGCGACGCGATTCACGTCCGCCACCGTCACCTGCTCGATGCGCCTCAAATCGTCGTCGGGGGACTCGAGCCCGTAGATGCCGAGCGCGTCCGACCAGACCGAGGCGAGCTCGCTGATCGAGTTGCGCTGCAGCTGCGCATCGCTGCGCTCCTGCAGCTTGGCCGCCTCGACCAGGTCCGCGGGCACGCCCTCGCGCGCCACCCGCGTGAGGATCGCGCGCACTTGCTGCTCGAGCGCGTGCGTGTCGCTGCCGGCGGTGAACGACACCACCGCGTAGGCGAGCCCCGCCTGGGGCAGCGGATCGAGCGCGAACTCCGCGGCGACCGCCTTGCCCTGCGGCACCAGCCCGTAGAGATCGAAGCGGCGGTTGCTGAGCACGTCGGCGAGCACCTCGAGCGCGGCGAAGTCGGCAGACCGCGGCCCGGGGGTGCGCAGCGCGATCATCAGCGTGCCGTTCGGCCGGTCGGTGTCCACCGTGAAGGAGGTCGGCACCACCGGCCGCACCCGCACCGCCGGCCGCGCCGGCAGCTGCCTGGCAGGAATGTCGCCGAAGAGACTCTTTACTTCGCCGAGCGCCGCCTGCGGGTCGACGTCGCCGGCGATCACCAGGATTGCATTGTTGGGCGCGTACCAGGCGCGGTGAAAGCTCTGCAGCATCGCCGCCGTGGTCTTGTCGAACGAGGGACGCGTGCCGAGCGCATCGTGCGCATAGGGCGTGCCGGCGAACAGCCGCGCGCGCAGCTTCGAATAGAGCACGTACTCCGGCTCCGACAGATCCTGGGCCACCTCCTGCTCGATGGCGCCGCGTTCCTGGCTCCATTCCTGCGCAGTGTTGAGCGCGCCGCGCATGCGCAGCGCCTCGATGTGCAGCGCGACGTCGAGATCCTCGGCCGGCACCGTGAACAGATACTGGGTGAGCCCCTCGCGCGTGTCGGCGTTGAAGTCGCCGCCGAGCACGCTGCCGATGTCGGCGAGCTGCTCGGCGGTGAGGCCGGGGGAGCCGCGGAACATCATGTGCTCCTCGGCGTGCGCGGTCCCCGGGAATCCGGCCGGCGCCTCATCCGAGCCGACCAGGTAGTTGATCGAGGTCGTGACCACCGGGGCGAGGGTGTTGCGCACCACCACGACGCGCAGCCCGTTGCCGAGCGTGGCGCGCACCACGTCTTCGCCATCCGCGGCTGCCGCGGAGGCGCTGGCCGCCGCGACGGCGAGCGCGGCGGCGATGAGGAGCTCTCGGGCGTGGCGCATGACGCTTGGCTTCCTGCTTGGGCGGGGTGCGCAGTATAGGCGATCGGCGCCGGCCGCCATCTTCTGCCACAAAGAATCCGGCCGGCGGCGCATTTGCATCACCGGCGCGCAGTGCGCGCGCGCTGAACTGACTCTCGGACCGAACCACCCAACGAGAGGATGCAAACATGATGACCCGCAATGTCTACCGCCCCGCGGCCGGGCTCGCGGCCGCCGCGCTGCTCGCGGCCGCACCGGCCCTTGCAGACCCGGCTCCCGACCCGGGCAGCAACGCCAGGGC
>JASHVF010000304.1 GCA_030039615.1 Gammaproteobacteria bacterium
CGAGCTGATGTCGCCGCCGTCGATGCGCACCCCTTCTCCGGAGCGGACTCTGGAGATCTCCTCACACTCGATGTAGACGCGACCGACGTAAGCCCCACAGGTTTCGCTGCATTCCACGCCCTTGCCGTTGGCGCTTAGCAGGCGGATGGCGAGATCCGACAACCCGCAGCCGTGTTTCAACACTCCGGTCTTGGGACCGCCCAGGCGAAAAACCGCACTGCCTCGTCCGTCATTCGGGCTCTTCAGCACGGTGGCGCGCATACCGGCACCGCGCACCACGACGTACTGCGGAATTTCTATGGTTGCGGAATCGACGTCGAACACGCCCGGGGGAAGCTGCACGGTCCCGGCGGGCGCCCGCCCAACGCGCGGCAGCGCGGCCACCGCCGAGTTGATGGCGGCGGTGTTGCGCGCTGCAGAGACCGCGGCGTCAAACCCGTACCGACGCACGTCAGCGACCGGCAACGGGGCAAATGTGGAGTTGACCGGGGTTATGTTCGCGTCTATCTCGGCCGCGGTGCGCGGATAGTTCGCGGCAGTGCCGGCGTCGGCGTAGGCCTTCGGCGCAAGCGCGGCGCTGCCGGTCGCCCACGCGAGCAGAGTCCTGGAAAGATCGCGACGACGCATGCTCAAATCTCCCGCTGCCGCTCGTTGCTACCCGAGTGCCTCGCGCAGCGCTGCGGCCACGGCCCGGATGTCGCCGCTGCTCAACGCCGGGTACATGGGGATGCTGAGCGCGCGGGAATAGTACCTCTCGGATTCCGGATACTGCCCCGGGCGAAAGCCGCGGCGCATGTAGTACGGCTGCGTATGGACCGGGATGTAATGCACGTTGACGCCTATCCCCGCATGCCGCAGCCGCTCGAACACTACGCGACGGGCCAGTGACGTCCGCTCGGAGTCGATCTGAATCACGTACAGGTGGAACGCCGACTGGGTATCCGGGTGCTGGAATGGCAGTATCAACGGAAGATCCGCCAGCATCGCGTCATACTCGCACGCGATTGCGCGGCGACGAGCGAGGAATTCATCCAGACGGCGGCATTGACTCAACCCCAGCGCCGCCTGCAGGTCGGTCATCCTGTAGTTGAAGCCGAGTTCGGATTGCTCGTAGTACCAGGCTCCCTCGCCGTGTCGCTGCATTTCCTCGGGATCGCGCGTAACCCCGTGGCTGCGCAGGCGGCGCATCCGTGCCGCGAGGCCCGCATCGTTCGTCAGCGCCATCCCGCCCTCACCCGTCGTGATGATTTTCACCGGATGAAAGCTCAGGACCGTCACGTCGCTGTAGGAGCAGCAGCCTACCTCGGCTCCCTGATAGCGGCCGCCGACGGCGTGCGAGCCGTCCTCTATGAGCCTGACGCCATAGCGGCGCGCCAGAGCGCCGATCGCCGCCATTTCGCACGACTGGCCGGCAAAGTGCACCGTCACCAGGACCTTGGGAAGGGTCCCGGAACGCTGCGCCTCGTCCAGCTTCAGCGCCAGCGCCGACGCGCTAAGGTTATAGGTCCTCGCGTCGATGTCGACGAAGTCGACCTCCGCGCCACAGTAGCGACCACAGTTGGCCGAGGCCACGTAGGTGTTGGGCACCGTCCACAGGCGATCACCGGGCCCAAGCCCGAGCGCGAGGCAGGCAATGTGCAACGCCGAGGTAGCGCTGTTGACGGCTACGGCGTGACTAGCGCCGGTGCGGGCCGCCAGCGTCTGCTCGAACCGCGGCACCGCCGGCCCCTGGGTCAGGAAGTCCGACCGCAGCGCCTCGAGCACCGCCTCGCAGTCGCTTTGATCGATGTGTTGGCGCGCGTACGGTATCAAGCGATTCCCGAGGCGTGGTTGAAGCTGCGAATTTCCTCGACCGAGAGGAACTGCGGATTTCTCCCCGAGTGATACTCGAACCCCGGCGCCACTGCCTGACCTCGCTCACCCAATCGATTGGTCGTGAAATCAACCTCCTGGACGAACTGGATCGTGGGACGGATCAGGTAGTGATCGGCGAACTCCAGCGTCAGATGCGAGTCGTCCGCCGGGCACATGACCTCGTGCAGTTTCTCGCCCGGCCGGATTCCCACGACCTTGTGTGCAAGCCCGGGAGCCATGGCGTGGGCGACGTCGACCACGTTCACGGAGGGGATCTTTGGCACGAACACCTCGCCGCCGTACATCCGCGCGAAGTTCTTCAGCACGAAATCCACGCCTTGCTGCAGCGTGATCCAGAACCGCGTCATGCGCACATCGGTGATCGGCAGGTGATCGCTGCCCTGCGCGACCAGCTTGTTGAACAGCGGCACGACGGAGCCGCGCGAGCCGACGACATTGCCGTAGCGCACGACGGCGAATCGTGTCCGATGATCGCCCACGAAATTGTTGGCGGCGACGAACAGCTTGTCCGACACGAGCTTGGTTGCCCCATACAGATTGATCGGATTGGCGGCCTTGTCGGTGGATAACGCGATCACCTTCTCGACATCGTTCGCCAGCGCCGCATGAATGACGTTCTCGCCGCCGTAGATGTTCGTCTTGATGCACTCCATCGGGTTGTACTCGGCGGCGGGCACCTGCTTGAGGGCAGCGGCATGAACGACGTAGTCGACCTTGCGCATCGCCATCGTGGTTCGGCTCAGATCGCGCACGTCGCCGATAAAGTAGCGCATGCAGTCCTGATTGAACTCACCCGCCATCTCGAACTGCTTGAGCTCGTCACGCGAATAGATGACTAGCCGCTTCGGACGGCAGCGCTGCAGCAGCGTCTTGACGAATTGCCGGCCGAACGAGCCGGTACCCCCCGTTATCAGGATCGACTTGCCGTCAAACATGCGTTGTTCGCTCGGGATATTCATGGAGCGCGCACCGCGATGGGCAGCGCCGCGCCGCCGAGTAGCGCCCGTGGGTGGCCCTCGAAAACGATGCGACCGGCCTCGAGCCGAAACAGCCGATCGCACTGCTCAACGGTAGTCATGCGATGGCTTACGATGATGATGGTTTTTTCGCCGTGCAGTGCATGCACCGCCTCCATCACGCCGGCCTCGGTAGCGACGTCCAGCGAGCTGGTGGCTTCATCGAGTACCAGCACCGACGGATTATGATAGAGCGCGCGCGCGATTCCGATACGCTGCAGCTGTCCGCCCGAGAGACGCACGCCACGTTCACCGACCGTAGTCTCCAGACCGCGCGGCAGCTGCCGGACGAACTCGTCCAATTGGGCTGCGCGCAGCGCATCCCAGACGCGCGCCTCGTCGATCACGGCGTCTTCCAGACCAAACGCCACGTT
>JASHVF010000305.1 GCA_030039615.1 Gammaproteobacteria bacterium
GTCGCGCTAATGCGAGATCCATTGCTGGCTCGGAGAGCCGTTACAGGCATTGATGATCAGGGGAGCGCCCTGATTGGGATTGCCGCCATCGATGTCGAGGCACTTGCCGCCGATGCCGACGATCGTGCCGTTGCTGCCGACCCAGTTCTGACTCGGTGACCCGCTGCAGGGCGTGTAAATGACCCGCGCGCCGTCGGTGGGCGCGCTGCCCTGCACGTCCACGCAAAACCCGCCGACACCCGTGATCTGTCCATTGCCGTTGAAGGACCACTGCTGATTCCGCCACGGGTCGCAGCCCTTGATGATGAGCGGCGCCCCAGCCTCGGGATAACCGTGGTTGATCACGTTCATGCACATGTTGCTGTTGCCACTCGTGATCTGCGCTGAGGTCGCACAGCCGACCAGGTCGACGGTCAGCAGAGGCGCCAGCAGCAGCGCGTACAGGTATCTGCTCATGCGCTGTTTCCCGTCGCCGGCTATTCCCATACCGCAGTCACGATGCGGCTGTCCTGGTCCAGGATCAGCGTGAGGCGGTTGGGATTCGAGCCACTGCCCGCAACGCCATCGGCATGTCGAACCACTCGGGCATCCGGCGGCAACTGGTCCTCGCGCACTGCATCGGTGCTGCCGGGGGAGGCAGCGGCCGCGCCTTTCGGGACGAGGATCTTGCCGACGCATTTGCCGCAGTCCTGCAGACTCCCCCTGCTCTCGGCGTATCCGGGCAAGGGCGCAACGCTGACGGCGTTGGTCGCCGCATGGACGCTGACGCCCTTGAAGGGGTGGTCGGTCTCGAGCGGAAATATGGCTTCGAGTGTCTCGTATCCCGTGGCGTCGGCCGCGGTCTCGGGCGGGCGCGCCACCAGAATCAGCCGCAGAATGCCATCGGGGGGCACGCCGCGGGTGAGAGGCACCAGCTCGGCTTCTTCCCAGCCGGCGCTGCTGGCGAGGCCTCTGACGCGAATGATGTCCAGCACGGGAGCGTGGGCACTGCGCATGATCTCGACGCTCGTCACGCGCAGCAGCGCGACCGTCTGAGTGTCATTGGCGCCGCCGTTGATGGGCGGCACTTCCATGGGCGGCGAGCCCGTACGCTGCGGCTGCTCAGCTGCGGGCGGCGACCCTGCCAGCGAGAGGTTGCATGCAAGCAGCAATGCGATCGCGCTGGCGACGGCTGCGGCGGCGTTGGCATTTATCATTATCGTTGGTCTCCGTAAGAGGCGATAAACACGACAGCAGGGACTGTCAGACCGTCATTTCGGGCCGCACACCCTGTGCTCGCCGAGCGAAGTCGCGCAGCAGCGGCTCGAGCGACTGGCTGCCTTGCTGCAGCAGGTCGAAAGCATCCAGGATGAGATCGGTGGGCACCATTTGCGTCAGGGCACAGAAGCGCGTATGCGCGCTGTCGAACGAGCCGTTCTCGCTCAGCTTGTTGATCGGCGCGCCGCCGCCGCATACCGAGAAGTACTCGCACGACGCCCGGCAGCGGGCCACGCCCGCGCGGATGTCGCGGGTCAGGGCCTGCATGGTGGCGCTGTCGCGCATCTGTGCGAGCGAATGCGTCAGGATGTTGCCGACGATGAAATCGCCGTAGGCGGCGTTCTTGAGGCCGAGCAGCTCCGGAGAGAAGCTCGAGACGTTGCCGCAACAATCGACGTTCAGCATCGCGAACGGCTCCACCTGGACGTTGCGCAGCTCGCCGTCGCTCGGGCGGAAGACCCGCGGCAGCATGCCGTCGATCTCGCGGATCATGTGGATGCGGTCATCGCGGCGCGCTTCGCGCCAGAAGTGCGACAGGAATCGACGGAAACGTTCCTGCGGAGCCTTGCTGGCAAAGAGCTCGGAGACGTGATCGCCCTCGGATTCCTCGACGTTGAAGCACACATCCTCGATGCCTTCGGCGCGATAGAACTCCAGCATCTCGTCCGGTGCGTCGAGGCTCTGGTCGGTGAGCACCGAGATCACGTGAAACGGCACCCCCTCGCTGCGCAGCAGACGGATGCCCGCGAGCGCCTTGTCGAAGGTACTGTGACCGGTGCGCCCGAGGCGGTGCGCATCGTTGAAACGACGCGGCCCGTCGATGCTGACCCCGACGCCCACCCGCCACTTCCTGAACAGATCGCACCACGCCTTCGATAGCAGCATCCCATTGGTCTGGAAGGAATGCCGCAGCTCGACCTGCGGCGGTCGCAACGACTCGATGAGCGTGAAGGCGCCCTGGTAGTAGTCGACCGGCAGGACGAGCGGCTCGCCGGCGTGCCAGATGACCGTCAGCTGCTCGCCGGCCCAGCCGCAGGCGAACACCTTCTCGAACAGTGTCCGCAGAGTTTGCGCAGCCATGATCGCTCGGTTCTCGCGATCCGGCAGATAGCAGTAGTTGCAGTTGATGTTGCAGAACGGAGTGGGCTGCACCACCACTACCGAGATACTGGGCTCAGGTCCGTCCTGCTCCGCTTCGGGCAACACGCGCCTTCACGGCCTCAGCCGTTGTGCCAGTAGTTGTGCCATCCGTTGCCCCAGTTGTTCCAGCCGTTGCCCCAGTTGTGCCAGCCGTTGGGCCAGCCATTGCCCCAGCCGCCGTTGTGCCACCCGAACCGCCAACCGCCGTTTCCCCAGCCCGCGTGCCAGCGGCCCCAGCCTCCGTTGCCCCACCAGGTGGCAGCCGGACGCTCAGCGTCCTCGGCCGGCTCGATCTGCGCCGAACCCGCCGCGTCCGCGGTCGTTGCCTGCGAGACTCCGGCGCGAATCGCCTGCAGCCGCGCTGCCACGCCAAATTGGCTGCTGTTGCTATCGGCGGGAGCGCTCGATGAGGCAGCCTGTGCCGACGACAGGGACAGGAGCAGGGACGCGCCGAGAGCACCGGCAGGCAGTACCAGCGACAATCCCCTGGAGACCGGGTATTTCGTTGACAAGTGCGGCCCTGATTTGTTGTAGCCCACGACGGCGTTTCGCCCAGCATACACCGGCAGTCGGGGCTTCAGTAGCCTCGCCGTGGACACGGCGCAGCTGTCGCCAACGCTGGGGCAGCCGCGATTCAGGCTTTGGGGCGTGAGCCGAGGATCGAGACGCGCTGGCCGTAGCGTGCGTAGGGGAAATAATCCCACACGGCATGGTGCTGCACCGCGCGATTGTCCCAGAACGTCAGCGTATTGGGGTACCAGCGCACGCGGCACTGGAACTCAACATGGCTTTCGAGATGGCGGAAGAGGAATTCGAGCAGCGCGGCGCTTTCCTCGGTCGCGAGCTCATTGATGCGCGTCGTGAAGCCGCGATTGACGAACAGCACCTGCTTGCCGTTGTCGGGATGGCGGGTGACCACGGGATGCGTTGCCTGCGGCCATCCGCCGGGCGGCGGCGCGTTGCCATGTGCGCCGACATAGAGCTTCGCGCCCTCGTGCGTGGCGCTCAAACCTGCGAGGAATTGCTGCATCACTGGGGACAGCGCCTCGTAGGCGCGGATCGCGCTGATGAAGCACGTGTCGCCGCCGCCGCTCTCCGGCGTCCGGGTGATGTAGAGCATCGAGCCCATGGGCGGCTCGGCATCGCAGGTCACGTCGCTGTGCCACACCTCGCCGGCGACGTAGCGTGACGACTGATCGGCCTCGACCGCATAGATCTCCGGGTCGAGGTTCCCGCCCGCCCTGGCCTTCTCGGCGTTATAGGGATGGACGTGCAGCGTGCCGAACAGCCGCGCGAAGCGCTTATGGTCCTCGCTCGTCAGGCTCTGGTCGCGGAATACCAGCACGTGATAGGCGTTGAACGCAGCGCGAATCTCCGCGAGCTGCTCCGCCGGTATCGCCTTGGAGAGATCGACGCCGCCGATCTCGGCGCCCACGACGGGCGTCAGCGGATCGACGACGATGGTGCGCGGGTTGAGCCGCTTTTCGTGCGTCTCGACTCTGGGAGCGGCCGCCATGTGTTCTCCATGCTGCAGCGGCAGAGACGTTACGCCGGCCCGCGACGGCAATACAAGCGCTGCGACTTCCGAGCGACCGGGACCAGTCGCGCGCCATCAACGTTCCGGGACGCAGCGGACAGCCCGCCGGCGAGCACTTCGATGACCTCTTGCCGCCGGGGAGCGCCGGGCGTTACTTTCCGCTCGAATACTCCCGCGCCGCGGTCGATGCCTCCGTTACCACGGACGTGCTGCTGCTGCAGCCTGAGTCCAGGAGATCGGTCATGCAACTGAAGGATCGCGTATTCATCGTCACCGGTGCCTCGTCGGGGATCGGACTTTCGACGGCGACGGCGCTCGCGCGGCGGGGCGCGAAAGTCGCGCTGCTGGCCCGCAGCACCGACACCCTGCAGGAATTGGCTCGGCAGCTTCCCGGAAGTCTCCCGGTCACCGCGGACATGACCCGCTTCGATCAGGTGCGCAGCGCCGTGCGCGCAGTGCACGAGCACTATGGCCGCATCGACGCGCTCATCAATAACGCCGGGCGCAGCTACGCGGCGGCGGTGGAAGAGATCGATCCGCAGCTATTCGATGAGATCTTCCATCTCAATGTGCTGGGACCGATCGTGGCGATGCAGGCCGTGATCCCGGTGATGCGCTCGCAGGGCGGCGGCAGCATCGTCAACATCAATTCCGGAACTGCTTTCATGGCCATTCCCGAGTACAGCGTCTATGGGGCTTCCAAGCGCGCGCTGCTCGGATTCAGCCTGACGGCGCGCGCCGAGCTGGAGAAAGACCGCATCGTGGTGAGCGAGATCTACCCGTACATCACGGCGACCAACTTTGGCCGCAACCGGATGGGCCGTCCCGCCGGCGGCGGACCGTCGACCAACTATGCCGAGGGCGACCGGCCGGAGTTCGTCGCCGGGCTGGTTCTGCAGGCTCTCGAGGAAGGGCAGGCGCAGTACTTCGCCAATGAGCGGCTGCGAAAGCTGGCCGGCGTCGGCACCTGACCGACCGCCTGGCGCCAGCGCGAGCAGCGCCAGAGGCGGTAACGCGTCAGCTGTGCGCATCATGGCCGCGACTGCGCTTCGATCCAGCGACTGATCTGCTGGTGCAGGATCGAGAGCGGCATGGGCCCGTCGTCGAGAACCGCGTCGTGGAAGGCGCGGATGTCGAAGCGCGCGCCGAGCGCAGCCTCGGCACGGCGGCGCTCGGCGACGAACTGCAGCTCGCCGATCTTGTAGGCGAGCGCCTGCGCCGGCCAGGCGATGTAGCGCTGCGTCTCGCGCACCACCGCGGTCTCGGGAAGGGCGGTGTTGTCCCGCAGGCAGCTCTCCGCCTGCTCGCGGCTCCAGCCCTTCCAGTGGATGCCGACATCCATCTCCAGGCGGCAGGCGCGCCACATCTCGAACGACAGCCGGCCGAAGCGCTCGTAGGCGTCGCGGTAGACACCCATCTCCTCGCCGAGCTGTTCGGCGTACAGCGCCCAGCCCTCCACGTACGCGGTCGGCTCGTCCTTGCGGCGGAACGCCGGCAGGTCGGTGCGCTCCTGCCCGAGCGCGATCTGCAGGTGGTGGCCGGGCACGCCCTCGTGAAGGATCCAGGCCGGCAGGCCGAACAGCGGACTCTCATAGGAATGCGCGCCCACCACCACGGTGCCCGGCGCGCCCTTCTCCGGATCGCCGAGATCGTAGCCGCTCGAGGAGGCCTCGAGCTCCGGTGGCTTGACGCGGATCGTCCAGGTGAGCCGCGGCAGGCGGCCGAACCAGGCGGGCAGCAGCCCGTCGATGCGCTTGCCGATCTCACTGGCCTTCTCGATGTAGGTCTCGAGGTCGGGAGCGTAGAATCTTTTGTCGGTGCGCAGCGCGGCGATGAACTGCGGCAGCGTGTCGGCGAAACCGCTCGAGCGCATCGCGTTCTCCATCTCGCCATGGATGCGGGCGACCTCGCGCTCCCCGAGCGCAAACACCTCGTCCGGCGTCATCTCCGTGGTGGTCGAGCGCCGCACCTCGAATGCGTACCACGCGCGGCCGTCCGGCAGGCTCGAGGCCCCGAGCTGCGCGCGCGCGTGCGGCAGGTAGTCGTGCTCGAAGAAGGACACCAGCTTGCGTTGCGCGGGCTTGACGGACTCCTCGACCGCCGCGCGCCCCTCGGCCCTGAGCGCCGCCTGGCGCTCGGGCGGGATCGTCGCCGGCAGGTGCTTGAGCGGTGCGAGCAGCGGGCTGTCGGCGGCGGGCTGCTCGGCGGCGAGCCTGAGGATGCCGAGCACCGCGGCCGCGGTGGGCCGTGGCTGGACAAATCCGCCGGCGATGCCGCGTCTCAGGTTCTCGGTCTGCTGATCGAAGTAGGCCGGCAGCGCCCGCAGCCGCGCGATCCAGGCGAGCGCGTCGGCGTCGCTGTGGATGACGGTGGTCTCGGCGGCATAGTTGCCGGTGTTGAAGAAGCCGTCGCCGTTATCGAACGGGATGCGCGCCTCATCGAAGCGCGCCGCCTCGATGCGCACGCCGAGCCGCCACTCGAGCAACCGCCGGGTCAGCTCATCCTCGGTTCCTGCGGGCGATGGCGGCAGGGCGGCGAGCCGCTCGTGCAGCGCCTTGAGGGCGGCAATGCGCTGATCCTCCGCGGCCTTGCTCACGTCCGGCCAGCCCGGCCCATCCTTGGGATCCGTCTGCCGCTCGAGCGCGGATTCCGCGGCGATTATTTTCCCGAGCGCCGCATCCTCGGCGCCCGCCGTGGTGCCAAGCAGCGGCAGGACAATGAGCAGACAGGAGCTTGAGAAGCGCATGCGCGATTGCTCGCTTTGGCCGCGGGACAGGCATAATGGCAAACAAACAGTGAACCCGGGAGTTTTCCTGCGTGAGCTCACAGCTGCCGGACAGGCTCGCTTGCCTCGCGCTCTCCGTTCTGACGCTGGCGGCCGCGGCGGCGCAGGCCAGCCAGGTGAGCGATGCGGTACGCAGCTGGCGCACGGCGCACGAACAGGCGATCGTCGGCGACTTCGTCGCGCTGCTCTCGATGCCCGATGTCGCAACCAACGTCGCGGACGTGGACCGCAACGCGGACTACATCGAGGGGCTGCTGCGCGCACGCGGCTTTGCGACGCGGCAGCTGCGGGCCGCGCCGGGGACGCCGGCCTCGGTGTTCGCCGAGCTGCGCGTTGCCGGCGCGCGACGCACGGTGATCTACTACGCGCACTACGACGGCCAGCCGGTCGGCCAGAAGGGCTGGATCACCGCGCCGTTTCAGCCGGCGATGCGCACCGCGCTCCCCGAGGCGATTCCAGTCGACTGGCAGCATGCCACGGCGCCGCTCAACCCTGATTGGCGGCTGTTCGCCCGCGCCGCCGGAGACGACAAGGCGACGATCCAGGCCATGCTGTCGGCGCTCGACGCGCTCAAGGCGAGCGGCATTCGCCCCTCGGTGAACATCAAGCTCCTCTACGAGGGCGAGGAAGAGCAGGGATCGCCGCATTTCGCGGCCCTGGTGGCGAGGAACCTCGACCTTCTCAAGGCCGACCTGCTCATCATGGGCGACGGCCCCATGCACCAGAGTGGCCGGCAGATGGTCAACTTCGGCAATCGCGGCATCGCCAGCCTCGCCGTCACCGTCTATGGTGCAACCCGGCCGCTGCACGAC
>JASHVF010000306.1 GCA_030039615.1 Gammaproteobacteria bacterium
AACGAAGCGCTGCGCAACGTGCCGGCCGAGCGCGTGCGCATGCACGCCTGCTGGGGCAACTACGAGGGACCTCATCACCACGACGTGCCGATGAAGGATCTGCTGCCGGTGCTGCTGAAGGCGAAGCCGCAGGGCCTGCTGTTCGAGGCGGCCAACCCGCGTCATGCCCATGAATGGGCCGTGTTCAGGGAAGCCAAGATCCCGGAGGACAAGCTGCTGATCCCGGGCGTGCTCACCACCACGACCAACTACGTCGAGCACCCGGAGCTCGTCGCGCAGCGCCTGCAGACCTTTGCCGGCATCGTCGGGCGGGACCGCGTCATCGCGGGCACGGACTGCGGCTTCGGCACTTTTGCGGGCTTTGGTCCGGTCGAGCCCGACATCGCGTACCTCAAGTTGAGATCATTGGTCGAGGGTGCGCGCATCGCCTCGGACCGTCTGTGGCGCTAGGGCGCCGCCTCGCACCCAACCCCCGTGGCGGCCGTGCGGCGCCCCGCGCCGCGTCCGCGTCCGCGACGCCCGAGCTGACGCCGTTTCGCTTCTACGACAACCGGCAGAAATACCTCGCCTTCGTCAACACCTGCAACGAGAAGACCTGGATCGCGCGCCGCGCCGCGCACGAGCTGCAGCTGGTCCGCCCTGCGCCCCCGGCGCTGCGTCTGTTCGACGCGGGCATGGGAGATGCGACGGTGCTGGCGCGTCTCATGAGGAGCGCCCACCGGCTGCATCCCACCGTGCCGACGCTGGTGGTGGCGAAGGAGATCAGCCTCGAGGATGTGCGCCTCGGACTCGAGAAGATGCCGGACCGCTTCTACGAGCATCCGACCACGGTCCTCGTCGTCACCAATCTCCACTATGCCGAGGCGCCGCGGCTCATGCCGCGCGACGTGCACTCGGCGGCGGCACTCAACTGGCAGGAGGTCCGACTCACAGGCGGCACCGCCCACGAGTACGCCGAGCGCATCGAGGAGCTGGCGCAGACGCTCGACTATGGCTGGCAGACGACACCGAGCCCGAAATCCGGCAACCCGATCTACGTGCGTCCCTCGGTCCTCGTCATCTATCGCGAGGATCAGCGCTTCCTCCTCGATCAGGTCATTCCGAAGCCGGGGCAGACCGAGAGCTACGACTTCATCCTCGCCTCCCAGCCCTGGCGAGCGCGCATGTCCGCAGAGTTCAAGACGCAGAAGGTGCTGGCGCCGCTCGCCCGCAGCCTCGCCCCCGGCGGCCGCATGCTCGCGATCCAGTCCTGGGGGCGCGATGCGGGCCTCGAGATCATCCACAGGATCTGGCCGAAGGAAGACCCCTTTCAGGTGGACCGCCATCAGCTGCTCGCGGCCCTGAAGGCGGAGCTTGGTGCGGAAGCGCACGGCTATCAGCTGCACGCACAGCCCGACGACAAGGCGGTGTTCCGCTACCACATGCACACCCTGCCCGCGGAGATCGGCGACCGCATCGGTACCTCGACGCTGTTCGCCGCCTGGAACGCCGCGATCTACGTGAACCAGATCGAGGATGAGCGGCTCGACTCGGTGCTGCAGACGGGCGCGTACCTGGAGGCGACGCAGGCGGTGCTCAAGAAGCACGGGGGACTGTGGTTCAACGACGAGGCGTTCGTCGTCTCGCGCCGCCGGCCGTAGGAGACACCCCGGAGGCGTTCCCGATCCCCGGGTCGACTACAATGGCGGGCGCAATCGGCATCTGCTGCCGAGCACCGGAGATCCGATGTACTGCCCCGCTCCGTTTCGCGAGGACCGCCCCGAGGTGCTGCACGCGTTCATCCGCAGCCACCCGCTTGGACTCCTGATCTCGCACGGTGCGAGCGGACTGCTCGCGAACCTGCTGCCGTTCGTGCTGCAGACGCGCGAGGGCGGGAGCGCCGTGCTGCGCGCCCACATGGCGCGCGCGAACCCGCAGTGGCGCGAGATCGATGGGCAGCCGGTGCTGGTCGTGTTCCGGGGTGCCGACGCCTACGTGAGCCCATCCCTCTATGCGACCAAGAAGGAGACCGGCAAGGTCGTGCCCACGTGGAACTACGAGGTGGTGCAGGCGCGGGGCAAGGCGAAGCTGCAGGATCATGAGTGGCTCGGCGGGCAACTCAATGCGCTGACGACCGAGCGCGAGGCCGCGCGCGCCGCGCCCTGGGCCGTGTCCGATGCACCTGCCGATTACGTCGAAGCGCAGAAGAAGCACATCATCGGACTCGAGATCGAGATCGCCGCTCTCGATGGCAAGTGGAAGGTGAGCCAGAACCAGCCCGAAGCCAACCGCCGAACGGTCGTGGCCGGATTCGGCGCGGACGAGAGCACGCGCGAGATGGCAGAACTGGTGCGCAGCCGCGGCAAGCTCGAATAGCGCGCGCCGACGTGCAGAGAGGTGGCAGCCCCGGTGCCGGAGAACTGCGCGCGGACGAGGGGGTCCTCCGCAAAGCGGCCGCACCGGGGCGCCGCAGCAGAGACTAGGCGAGAGACCGCCGGCTGAGAAATACCGGTTGCGCATGTCGAGATGACAGGATCGCCGGTCAGGCGTGGGCGGCCGCCCTCGTGGGCGCGCGCGCCACGGGCGGAAACGCGCAGGCGATGGCGGCAGCGGCGAGCCCGAGGACCGTGGAGCTCAGGTACAGCCAGCGATAGTCGTGATAGGTGTCGAAAATCCAGCCGCCGACCACAGGCCCGAGCGCCATCCCCAGTGTCGAGAGCATGATCGCCGCACCGAACACCGCTCCCATGATGCGCTGATCGAAGTATTCGCGGGCCAACACCGCGTAGAGCGGCATCACGCCGCTGTAGGCACTGCCGAACACAATGCCGAGCAGGTAGAACTCGGCCTGGCGGCTCGCGAACATGTAACCGAGGATCGCGATCGCCTGCACCAGGAGTCCCGCGACCAGCACCCGCTTCACCCCGAGCCTGTCCCCGGCGATGCCGAAGATGAGGCGCCCGGCGAGCCCCGCGAGACC
>JASHVF010000307.1 GCA_030039615.1 Gammaproteobacteria bacterium
CGCGACCCGGCGGTGAAGCGCATGCTGTCGATGGCGATCAGCGCCTGCCGCAGGCGCGGCAAGTACGTCGGCATCTGCGGCCAGGGCCCCTCCGACTATCCCGACCTGGCGCGCTGGCTGCTCGAGCAGGGCATCGAGAGCATGTCGCTCAATCCCGATACCGTGATCGAGACCTGGCTGTTCCTGGCGCAGCAGTCCAAGCCAACCTGACGCGGCCCCGGCCGCGTGCCTCACCAGCCTCAGGCGCCGCCGGTCCCCTGCCAGGCCGGAGCGAACAGCCGCGCGCGGTAGTGGCGCAGCTCGCGGATCGACTCGTGGATGTCGGCGTGCGCCAGGTGCGTGCCCTGCTTGAGGAAGCTCTCGGCCACCGCCGGCGCCCAGCGGCGCGCCAGCTCCTTGAGCGTGCTGACGTCGAGATTGCGGTAGTGGAAGAAGCGCTCGAGGCCCGGCATCCAGCGGGCGAGGAAGCGGCGGTCCTGACAGATGCTGTTGCCGCACATGGGCGAGGCGCCCCCGGCGACCAGCGCGCCGAGGAACTCGAGCGTGCGCTGCTCGGCCTCGGCGACGCTGACGCGGCTGGCACGCACGCGCGCCAGCAGCCCCGAGGAGCCGTGCTGGCGCTGGTTCCAGTCATCCATGCCGGCGAGCACCTCCTCGCTCTGATGGATGGCGATCACCGGCCCGTCGGCGAGCACCGTCAGCTCTTTGTCGGTCACGACGGTGGCGATCTCGATGATCGAGTCCGAGTCGGGCTTCAGTCCCGTCATCTCGAGATCGATCCAGATGAGATTTTCGCCGCTCGGCATGTGGGGGTCGCTGGTGGTAGCGTGTCGCTTCGGTGCGCGACCAATCGTATCACCTCCCATGAGCGAGCCTCTCGAGGCACGTGGGCTCCAGGCGACCGCGCTTCAGGCGCGGGTGGTCGCGACCTTCGGCCGCCACATGACGGTGCGCGATGCGCACGGGCGGCTGCTGCGCGCCCGGCCCTTCGGCCGCTCGCTCACCGTGGTATGCGGCGACGAGGTGCGCTGCCGCGCCGATCCGCACCACGACGAGCTGCACGTGGTGGAGGTGCTGCCGCGGCGCACTGCGCTCTACCGCGCGAACCTCCGCGGCCGCTCCGAGCCGGTGGTCGCGAACCTCGACTCACTGCTCGTGGTGCTGGCGCCCTTGCCGGCGCCGGACCTGTTCGTCGTGGACCGCTACCTCGCGGCGGCCACCTCGGCGCATATCGAGGCGACGCTGGTGGTGAACAAAGAGGAGCTCGGAATCGATGCGGCGCTCGCCGCCGAGCTCGCCGCCTACGCTGCGGCCGGCTACGCGAGCGTGCGCTGCTCGGCGCAGACCGGCGCCGGCACGGCGGGGCTGCTCGAGGCGCTCCCGCGGGGCAGCGTGGCCGCGCTCGTCGGGCAGTCGGGCGTCGGCAAGTCCTCGCTGGTCGCGCGGCTCCTGCCCGGGGAGCAGGTGGCGATCGGCGCGCTGGTGCGCGAGGAGGAAGGCCGGCACACCACGACCGCCTCACGGCTGTTCGACCTGCCGGGGGAGCGTGCGCTCATCGATTCGCCCGGGGTGCGCGACTTCGCGCCCGCGATCGACAGCCTCGATGAGCGCAGCCTCGGATTCGTCGAGGTCGAGCGTTTGGCGCCGGGCTGCCGCTTCCTCGACTGCCGCCACCTGCGCGAGCCGGGCTGCGCGGTGCGCGCCGCCGCCGAGGCCGGCACGTTCCTTCCGCGGCGCTACGAGAGCTACCGGCGCCTGCGCCGGCTGCGCGAGGAGCTCTCCGCCGCCCGTGGCCCGGAGCGCCGGCGCTAGAGCGACTGTCGCCCGGCGAGCGCGTGCGCCAGCGTACCGCCGTCGACGTATTCGAGCTCGCCGCCCACCGGCACCCCGTGGGCGATGCGGCTCGCGCGGATGCCGCGCCGCGCCGCCAGCTCGCTCAGGAAATGCGCCGTCGCCTCGCCCTCGACCGTCGAGTTGGTCGCGAGAATCAGCTCCCGCACACCGCCCTCATCCAGTATCGACTCGAGCTCGCGCACGCCGAGCTGCTCGGGGCCGATGCCATCGAGCGGCGAGAGGTGTCCCATGAGAACGAAATAGCGGCCGCGGTAGCTGCCCGAGGCCTCGATCGCGACCACGTCCGCCGGGGATTCCACCGCGCACAGCAGCGCCGCCTCGCGCTGCGCCGCGGCGCAGATCGAGCACAGCTCCGTCTCGGTGAGCATGCGGCAGCGCCGGCAGCGCACCACCGACTCGAGTGCCTCATCGAGCGCGCTCGCAAGCGCCCGCGCCCCCGGCCGGCCGTCCTGCAGCAGGTGAAACGCCATGCGCTGGGCGGTCTTTGGTCCGACTCCCGGCAGGGCGCGCAACGCTTCGATCAGCTGTGCGAGATGCGGTGAGTGCTTCATCAGAACGGCAGCTTCATCCCCGGCGGCAGCGACAGTCCGGCCGTGAGGCTGCCCATCTTCGCCTGCACCTGCGCCTCCACCTTGTGCACGGCGTCGTTGGCGGCGGCCGCGATCAGGTCCTCGAGCATCTCGCGATCCTCACCGGCCACGGCGGCTTCGATCTGCACGCGCTTCACCTCGTGACGGCCGTTCATGGTGATCTTCACCATGCCGCCGCCGGACTCGCCGATGACCTCGAGGCTGGCGATCTCCGCCTGGGCCTTCTGCATGTTGGCCTGCATCGCCTGGACCTGCTTCATCATGTTGTTGAAGTTCGGCATGGGTGAGCCCGTCAGGCGCTGCGCGCCGGGTGAAAAACCACGATCATTTTACCGGCCGCACGGTGTCCGGCAGCACGGTCGCGCCGAAGCGCTCCCGCAGCCCCTGCACACCGGGATCCGCCTCGAAGGCGCGCCGCGCGACCTGCAGCTCCTGCTGCGAGGCGCGCTGCGCGGCGAGCGCCGGCGTCTCGACACCGGGTGCGGCGGTCATGCGGAACTCGAGCCGCACGGGCTCGCCGAAGTGGCGCGACAACGCCTGGGCGAGCTTCTCCTCCTGGGCGGCAGTGCGCAGCTGCTGGTTGTGCGGGTCGAGCGCGAGGCGCACGACCGCCCCCTGGCGCCCGAGCAGCGCGCAATGGCTGGCGAGCTGCCGCGCGGCGCCCGAGAGCTCGAGCGCATTGACGATCGCGCCCCAGTACGAAGGCGCCGGCTCGAGCGCTGTCCCCGGCCCAGGCGCCGGGTCGGGCGCGGTTGCCGACCCAGGCGCGGTCTCGGCCGAGCCCGGCGCTGCGCCCCCGGAC
>JASHVF010000308.1 GCA_030039615.1 Gammaproteobacteria bacterium
ATCGATGCCATGGAGATCAACATCTCCTGCCCGAACGTGAAGGAGGGCGGGGTCGCGTTCGGCAACTACCCGCACATGTCGGCGCAGGTGGTGGCCGCCTGCCGCCGCGCCACCAGAAAACCGCTCATCACCAAGCTCTCCCCCAACCAGACCGACATCCGCGAGAACGCGCGCCGCTGCATCGAGGCGGGCACCGACGCGTTGGCGGTCATCAACACGATGATGGGCATGGCGATCGACGTGACGACGCGCCGCCCGGTGATCGGCAACGTGCAGGGCGGCCTGTCCGGGCCCGCGATCAAGCCGATCGCACTGCTCAAGGTGCACCAGGTCTACGAGGTGGCAGGTCCGCGCGGCATCCCGATCATCGGTCAGGGCGGCATCGTGAATGCCACCGACGCGATCGAGTTCATGATCGCCGGCGCGACCGCGGTGGGCGTCGGCACGGCATTGTTCTACGACCCGCTGGTGTGCAAGAAGATCAATGAAGGCCTGACCGAGTACCTGCGCGCCCAGGGACTGAAGAGCGTCACGCAGCTCGTCGGGACGCTGCGCACCGGGCGTGAAGTCGAGGATTGCGCAGTCTCGGGCTGAGCATCGAGGGGTGCCGATGAAAGCACTGTGGCTGCAGACGCCCGCGCTGCTTCTCGCGGCGGCGCTCGCCGCGGCTGGCTCGGACGACGTGCGGCTCGCGCTGCAACCGGGCGAGCTCGCCGTAGGCAGGAGCGATGCGCCGCTCACCATGGTCGAGTTCACCGACTACGAGTGCCCGTTCTGCCGGCGTTTTCAGGCCGAGGTGTGGCCGAAGCTCAAGAAGGACTACATCGACACCGGCAAGCTCCGCTACATCGCGCGCGACCTGCCGCTGCAGATCCATGCCTCCGCGGCGCCGGCGGCCGAGGCGGCCCACTGCGCCGGCGAGCAGGGCAGGTTCTGGGAGATGCACGCGGCGCTCCTGTCGGGACCCGAGGATCTCGGCAGCGGCGGCATCGAGCGGCGGGCGCGCACGCTCGGACTCGACATGGCGGGTTTCGGGGAGTGCGTCGCACGGCGCAAGTACGCCGCCGTGATCGGCGCGCACGCGCACGAGGCGGATGCGCTGGGCATCGACGGCACGCCGGGCTTCGTCATCGGCCGCGCGAGAGGCGGCGAGCTCGCCGGGGTGCGGGTCGAGGGGGCGCGGCCGTACGAGGATTTCGCGGGACTGCTGAACGCGCTGCTCGCGGGCCGCTGAGGATTCGGGCGCGGCGCCGCGCCGCGCTACAGCAGCCGCTGCTGGCCGCTATCGCTCACGGCGGGCGCGAGCGGCGGATGCAGCCGCACCGGCTGCGGCGCGGTCGCGACGAAGCTCACCTCCATGGTGCGGAAGCGCTCGAGGATCCGCAGGTTGATGCTCTGCTGCGCATCCGCATAGACCTTGTACTCCGGGCGCGTGACGTAATAGACCGTCTCGAACTCGAGTGCCGTGTCGGTGCAGCGCAGCAGGTGGCAGCGGTCGAAGCGCACGTCCGGAGTCGCCTCGACGATCTCGCGCACCGCGCGCGGCACCGCCGCCAGCGTCGCCACCGGCGTCTCGTAATGCACCTGCAGCACGAAGAGCGCGCGCCGCTCGATCAGCCGCCCGAAGTTGCGCACGCGCGCCTTCAGCAGGTCGCCGTTGGAGATGATGATCTGCTCGCCGTTGATGCTGCGCAGCCGCGTGCTCTTGACGCCGATGTGCTCGACCGTGCCCTGGCAGTCGTCCACCGTGAGCGCATCGCCGAGCCCGAAGGGCTTATCGAGCGCGATCGAGAGCGAGGCGAGGAGGTCGGCGAGCACCGTCTGCACGGCGAGCGCGAGCGCGATGCCGCCGATACCGAGGCCGGCGAGCAGCGGGCGCACCTCGATGCCGAGGTTCTCGAGCGCCAGCAGGATCGCCACCCCCCAGATGAGGATGCCGGTGGCGAAGCGCACCACCTCCATCGAGCTCTTGAGCAGCGTATCCGACTCGGCGGAGCGCGCCCGACGCAGCTCGATGGCGAAGCGCACCGCGGCGCTGGCCCAGAGCGCCAGCTGCACCCACAGGAGCAGCACCAGCGTCACGCTGAGCACGCGCTCGAGCCGCGGCGGGAAGGTGAGGTCGCGCGAGGCGAGCCACACCGCCGCGCCCCAGAGCACGACGGGGCTGATGCGCGCCACCAGCACCGCCACCAGATCGAGCGCGGGGTGGACGCCGAGCGGCGCGCGCGCGGCGAGCCGCCGGCGCTGCGCGGCGATCACGCGGTTGGCGAGCGGCAGCAGCGCGAGCGTGATGAGAAAGATCGCGAGCGCGACCGCCCAGTCGCCGAGCGAGTTGCCGAGGAACTCGGTCTGCCAGAGCCGTCCCGACATTGACTAGCGCCCCCTCCGCGCCGTTCGGCCGGTGCGTCTAGTCTGCCTCAGGCGCGGCGGCGGCGGCGGCCTCGGTGTCGTCCTCGGCGCCGTTCATGCCGAGCTCCTTCAGCTTGCGGGTAAGGGTATTGCGGCCCCAGCCCAGGAGTCGCGCCGCCTCCTGGCGATGGCCGCGGGTGCGCTTGAGCGCGGTGCGGATCAGCACGCGCTCGAACTGCGGCAGCGCGGCATCGAGCAGCGGCTGCGTGGCGCTCATCGAGGCGCGCTCCGCCCAGCTTCCGAGCGCGATCGTCCAATCCGCGTCCTTCGGCCCCGTGGAGGCGGCGCTCAGGAGCTCCGCCGGCAGATCCTCGATGCGCACCTCGCGCCCCGGGGCGAGCACCGAGAGCCGCCGGCAGAGGTTGACGAGCTCGCGCACGTTGCCGGGCCAGTCATAGGCGGCGAGCAGCGCGCGCGCATCGCCCGCGAGCGCCTTGGGCTCGACGCCGAGCTC
>JASHVF010000309.1 GCA_030039615.1 Gammaproteobacteria bacterium
GGAGTCTCCTCCCCGAGGTACGCGACAGCAGCGAGCTGTACGGGATGAGCGAGACCGCCCTCTTCGGCCGCCCGCTGCCGATCGCCGGGATCGCGGGCGATCAGCAGGCGGCCCTCGTCGGACAGGCGTGCTTTGCGCCCGGGATGGCCAAATCGACCTACGGCACGGGATGCTTTCTGCTGCTCAACACCGGAGAGGCCGCGGTCGCTTCCGCCAACCGCATGCTCACGACCCCCGCGTACCGCTTGGGCAGCCGCATCACCTACGCCATGGAGGGGTCGATCTTCATCGCCGGGGCGGCGATCAGGTGGCTGCGCGATGGGCTGCGGGTGATCCACGACGCCGCCGAGAGCGCGGCGCTGGCGGCGCGCGTCCCCGCCGACCATGGCGTCTATCTGGTACCCGCATTCGTCGGCCTCGGAGCGCCCTATTGGGACCCCGATGCGCGCGGCCTGCTGTGCGGACTCACGCTCGATGCGACGCCCGCGCACCTCGCCCGCGCCGCGCTCGAGTCGGTCGCTTACCAGACGCTCGACCTGACTGCCGCCATGGCGCGCGACGGGGCGCGGCGCCCCGAGGCGATACGCATAGACGGCGGCATGGCGGCAAATGACTGGTTCTGCCAGTTCCTCGCGGACGTCCTCGAGGCGCGCGTCGAGCGCCCCGCGCAGCTCGAGACGACCGCGCTCGGCGCGGCGTTCCTGGCGGGGCTCGCCACCGGGGTCTGGAAGGATCTGGCTTCCATCGCCTCGACCTGGAGGCCGGGCGCGGCCTTCACGCCCTCCATGGCGGCAACGCGCCGTGCGGGCTTGATCGCCGGCTGGCGGCGGGCCGTCGAGCGCACGCTGCTCGGCGCGCCGCACTCTTGAGATACGATGCCTCTTTTAGATGGGGCTATACGTTTTCTAGACTTGGACGCCCCGCGTGAGTCGCGACAATTGATCCTTTGAGCACAGGCACGCCATGAGCACTTCAGCCCTGAAACGCGACCGCGCTGCCTGGGAGCGCCTCGCCGCCGGCCTCGCGCCCGAAAGCCGCGCGCTCATCGCCGGCCGGGCGGTCGCCGCCCGCGACGGCGGCGTGTTCGACGACGTCTCGCCGATCGACGGACGGGTGGTCGCGCAGGTGGCGCGCTGCCGCGCCGCCGACGTCGACGTCGCGGTCAAGGCGGCGCGCACCAGCTTCGAGAGCGGCCCGTGGCGGCGCATGGAGCCGAAGGACCGCAAGAAAATCCTGCGCCGCTTCGCGGAAGCGATCCGCGCCGACTCCGACAATCTCGCGCTCATCGAGACGCGCGACGTCGGCAAGCCGATCGTAAATTCGCTGGCGGTCGACGTCGCCAACTGCGCCGACTGCATCGAGTACTACGCCGAGTTCGCCGACAAGCTGTACGACGAAGTGGCGCCCACCGGGCCGAACGATCTCGCGCTGATCCGGCGCGAGCCGCTGGGGGTGGTGGCGGCGATCGTGCCGTGGAACTACCCGCTGATCATCAGCTGCTGGAAGGTCGGACCGGCGCTGCTCACCGGCAACTCGGTGGTGCTGAAGCCCGCGGAGCAGTCGCCGCTCTCCGGCATCCGCCTCGGGGAGCTCGCGCTCGAGGCGGGAGTGCCGCCCGGCACCTTCAACGTCGTGCCGGGCTTCGGCGAGGAAGCGGGCAAGGCGCTCGCGCTGCACGGCGACGTCGACCTCATCGCCTTTACGGGCTCGACCGAGGTCGGGCGGCTGATGCTGCGCTACGCCGCGGAATCGAATCTCAAGCGCGTGGCGCTCGAGCTCGGCGGCAAGACGCCGCAGGTGGTGTTCGCGGACGCCGACCTCGAGGAAGCCGCCGCCGGCATCGCCTGGGGCATCTACTACAACAGCGGCCAGACCTGCCATGCCGGCTCGCGCCTCATCGTGCAGCACGCGGTGAAGGACCAGCTGCTCACGGCGATCGAGAAGGTCGCCGCGACGATCACGCTCGGGCATCCGCTCGAGCCGACGACGCAGATGGGCGCGCTCATCGACCGCGGCCACATGCAGCGGGTGCTCGGCTACATCGACTCCGGAGTCGCCGAGGGCGCGCGTATCGCGCTCGGCGGCCGCCAGGCGCTCAAGGACAGCGGCGGCTTCTACGTCGAGGCCACCGTGCTCGATCACGCGCGCAACGACATGAAGGTCGCGCGCGAGGAGATCTTCGGCCCGGTGCTCTCCGTCATGACCTTCGGCGACGAGGCCGAAGCGCTGCGCGTCGCCAACGACACGCCCTACGGGCTCGCCGCCGCGGTCTGGACCTCCGACATCAACCGCGCGCATCGCCTCTCGAGCGGCCTGCGCGGCGGCACGGTGTGGGTCAACGCCTTCGACCGCTCGACCATGGCCACGCCGTTCGGCGGCTTCAAGCTCTCGGGCTCGGGCCGCGACCGCTCGCCGCACGCGCTCGACAAATACTGCGATCTCAAAACCATCTGGACTGCCTACCGATGAATGCCTCGCTGCAACTGCCGCCGGGCGCGGCGCGACATGGCCCGCCGGCGCCCGAGGCGCTGCGCCGGCACGTGGCCTCGCTGCTCGCCGCCTGCGAGCCGGGCCATGCCCTCCCCGGCGCATTCTTCACCGACGATCCCCTGTACCAGGCCGACCTCGACTACATCTTCGGCCGCCACTGGCTGTTCATAGCCTCCGAGCCGGAGATCCCGGAAGGCGGCGACTACCGCACCTACCAGATCGGTCCCTGGCCGATCTTTCTTCTGCGGCGCGACGACGGTTCGATCGCCGCCTTCCACAACACCTGCCGTCACCGCGGCTCGCGCATCCTGCAGCAGGACAGCGGCATCGCCGGCGCGACGCTGCAGTGTCCCTACCATCGCTGGAGCTACGACCTCGACGGCAAGGTGCTCGGCTGCGGCGCGACCGGCGAGAGCCCCGCGCCGCAGCCGCCGCTCAAGCGCGTGCACGTGAAGACCCTGGCGGGCCTCATCTTCGTCTGCCTCGCGGACGAGCCGCCCGCGGACTTCGACGACATGGCGCGGCGCATGACGCCCTACCTCGCGCCGCACGCCCTGGCCCGCGCCAAGGTGGCGAAACAGGTCGACATCCTCGAGCACGGCAACTGGAAGCTGACGATCGAGAACAACCGCGAGTGCTTCCACTGCGCCGGGCACCCGGAGCTCTTGTGCTCGCTGTTCGACTTCTTCGGCGCGGTGGACGTCGAGCGCATGTCGGCCGCCGAGCGCGCCAACTACGCGCGCTTCCTGGCCGCGAGCGCCGAGGTGCAGGCGATCTGGCGGCGGCTCGGCCTCCCGTGGCAGGCGATCGAGGAGCTGCACGGTCGCGCCACCGCCTTTCGCACCGAGCGGCTGGTGCTGGACGGCGCGGGCGAGTCGATGACCCCCGATACGCGCAGCGCCTCGAGCCGCCTGCTCGGCGGGCTGAGCGAGGCGCGGCTCGGGACGCTCCATTACCACACCCAGCCGAACGCCTGGTTTCACTTCCTCTCCGACCACGTGCTCACCTTCGCGACCTTGCCGATCGACCGCACCCATACGCTGGTGCGCAGCACCTGGCTGGTGCATGCGGATGCCGAGGAAGGACGCGACTACGACCTCGAGCGCCTCACCAGCGTCTGGAACGCGACCAACAGCCAGGATGCGCATTTCGTCGCCGAGACGCAGCGCGGCGCCTCGAGCCCGGCCTACCGGCCGGGGCCGATCGCGCCGAACGAGTACATGGTGGGCCTGTTCCACACCTGGTACGAAGAGCGGCTGCGGGCGGAGCTCGGGCTGTGAGCGGAGCCGCGATCAGCACGCCGTGAAGCTGCGCGACATCAGGACCTTCGTCGTCGGCAATCCGCCGCCGCACTACGGCGGGCGCTACTTCGTGTTCGTGAAGCTCATGACCGAGGGCAACGTGCACGGCGTCGGCGAGGCCTACTGCGTGCCGTTCCACCCCGAGATCGTCGCGCGCATGCTCGAGGACGTGTTCGCCCGCTACCTCGAGGGCGAGGACCCGCACGACATCGAGAAGATCTGGCGGCGGGTGTACTCGGCGGGCTACACGCAGCATCCGGACCTGACGCTCATGGGCGTGCTGTCGGCGCTCGAGATGGCCTGCTGGGACATCATCGGCAAGGAGGCGGGACAGCCGGTCTACAGGCTGCTCGGCGGGCGCGTCCACGAGCGGCTGCGCAGCTACACCTATATCTATGCGCGGCCCGGCGACAAGACCAACGTCTACCAGGATCCGGAGCTCTCCGCCGAACGCGCGCTCGAGTACCTGGCGCAGGGCTTCACCGCCATCAAGTTCGACCCCGCCGGACCCTACACGGCTTTCGACGGGCGGCAGCTGTCGCTCGCGCAGCTCGAGCTGTGCGAGCGCTTCATGCAGCTGCTGCGCGCGGCGGTCGGCACGCGCGCGGATCTGCTCTTCGGCACGCACGGACAGATGACCGCCGCCGGCGCCATCCGCCTGGCGCGGCGGCTCGAGCCGTACGAGCCGCTATGGTTCGAGGAGCCGGTGCCGCCCGATGCGCCGCAGGAAATGGCGCGCGTGGCGCGCGGCACGCGCATCCCGATCGCCGCCGGCGAGCGGCTCGCCACCAAGTACGATTTCGCACGGCTGCTCAGGCGAGGCGCCGCGGCGATCCTGCAGATGAACCTGGGGCGCGTCGGCGGCATCCTCGAGGCGAAGAAGATCGCCGCCATGGCCGAGGTGCACCACGTGCAGATCGCGCCGCATCTCTACTGCGGACCGATCGTCGGGGCCGCCAACATCCAGCTCTCGACCTGCAGTCCCAACTTTCTCATCCTCGAGGGCATCGAGCGCTGGCAGGGATTTCACGCCGAGCTGCTCGTCAAGCCGATCCGCTGGGAGGCCGGCTACGTCATTCCGCCGACCGAGCCCGGGCTCGGCGTCGAGCTGAACGAGGAAGTCATCGCCCGCCACCCGTACCGCGGCAAGGAGCTGCACCTGGAGATGGCCGCGAGGCCCGAGAGCTAGCGGCGTTGAGCGAGTACGACTACATCGTGATCGGCGCCGGCGCCGCCGGCTGTGTGCTCGCCAACCGCCTGACCGCGGGCGGCACCGCGACGCTGCTGCTGCTCGAGGCGGGCGGCCCGGACGGCTCGCCCTGGATCCAGGTGCCGATCGGCTACGGCCGCACCTTCAACGATCCGCGCTTCAACTGGATGTA
>JASHVF010000310.1 GCA_030039615.1 Gammaproteobacteria bacterium
TGGGGCGCTCTCACCGCCGAGCCACAGCCGTCCGGCGTCCCAGCCGTCGAGTACGCTCGCAGCCAGGTGAATCGTGCCCGATGCGCTGCCGAGACTGGCGACGCTCGGATCGATCTGGATCGCGGGCGCGACGATCTCGATCGTGGCGCCCTCGCCCCCGCTCCCCGCGGCTCCGTCTACCTTGCCGAGCGCGTTGAACTCGCTCTGCACCGAGACGACCAGCGTGCCTGCGTCTGCCGGCAGCGGGCTGGTGCCGAGCGATGGCGGTCCCGACGGAGTTCCAGCCGCAGGCGCAAAGAATACCGAAGCGAGGTTCGAGCTGTAGTCCGCCAGCTGGCCTGTGTAGCTCCCGGGCTCGATCAGGAAGCCGCTGGTCTGCGTGCTGCCGATGCCAGTTCTGCCGTAGGTGAAGTACCCCGAGACGATCGGGTAACCGTTGGGTGCGTTCGCGGCCGTCCCCGGAGTCAGATTCTGGTAGCCGCTCTCCAGCTGGATGAGATACGCCCCGGGGAGCAGCGCATAGCGCGCCGGCAACAGCGCGTACACGCCCGCCGCGACTCCGCCGCCACCGCTCAGATAGACGCTCTCGTTGGGCGCGATATTCGAGCCCTGCCACATCATGGGGTCGTAGGGCGCAGTCTGCCCCTCGAGCGAAGGCAGGATCGCGTACAAGCCCGGAGTCGCATTGTTGGCGAGGACGTCGACCGTGCCGCCGGTTCCAGGCGTAAAGCCGTAGCCATCGAGATCGCCGCCGCCCGAGATGTCGATGGTCGCGCCCGAGGCAAGCGTCACCTTGGCGCCGGAGGCGTTCACCTCCCGGTTCGGTATCGCCGTGATCGTCGTCGGCACGATCTGGTTCGGGCTTACCTGGTAAACCCACGTTGTGCCGTTCTGAACCTCACCATAGGGGAGGACCGCGGAAGTGCCGCTCACCGACGTGAGGCTCCCCGGCGCGAAGGTCAGATTGTCGTTCGCGGCAAAGGTCAGCTGTCCGTAAGGCGCGTACACCGTACCCCCCTGGATGATGTTGTCGGCATCGACCGTCAGGGAGCCGCCGACCGAGAGCGGCACGCCACTCAGCGTGCCGTTCTGCTCGAACAGCACGGTGTTGCTGACGCCGCCGCTCGCGGTGATGGTGAAGTTGACCGCGGTCGTGGGCACGACGCGCGCGGCGTCGAGAGTGAGGGTGCCGGCGATATCGAGTGAACCGAGGTTGTCGGTGTCGACGAGCTCGCCCCGCAGCTGGATCTCCCCAGAGCTCACGAGGTCGGCCCGCCCGACACCCTGGAAACCGAGCGCGCCGGCGAGTACCACCTCGTTGCCACTGAAGGTAATGCTGCCGGTGCCGGGCGATGCGGTAGCGGGCGATTGAAAAGCCAAAGCGACAGCCTGCGTGGCTTCGCCGGAGCTCGCCGTGCCCAGGGAGATGTACGGCGCCGAGACGCTGACGGGAGCAGCGGAGGCGACCCCGATGACTGGCGCGGTAATGACCACGCTGCGGGCGAGATCGAGCTCGGCGCCGTCCGTAAATTCGACCGCGTCCGGCGTTACGAGGCTGAGCGCGTCGACGCCCGAGCTCGCAAGCTGTTCCGTGCTCAACACGGCGCTGCTGCTCAAGGCCGGCAGCGGGCTCGCGAGCGGCTGGGGCTGCACCGCGATGACGCTCTGGCCGCTGGTGGCGCCCGGCGGCAGCACCAGCGTGAGGTCCAGCGTTCCCCCTGCCGCCCGACCAGTGGTACCGACGCCGGGCTTGCCGAGGTACTCGCCGAGCAGCGAGATGGATTCCGGGGCCTCGATCGACAAGCTCCCGGCGGCGCTCGCGACCACCTGCCGCGTAGTCCCCGTCTCTCCGGTCCCCGAAGGCAGATCGAGCGGCGCCTGCGTGCCTGAGAAGTCGATGAGCGAGCCCTGGTTCGTGACCACCGAGCCGCCATACGAAGTAAGCGACACGCTGCCTCCAGGCAACACGGTGCCCTGCAGCAGTCCGGTGTTGTTCGGCTGGTAGACGACGCTGCCCGCCACGTCGATCCGTGAGGTTGAGCCGAGCGCGACCTCGGCGGTCGACAACACGCCCAGACCCAGCGGAAGACTGACGTTCTCGAGCGTGACGGACCCGGATGGGCTGTTCAGTACGCCGTCGAAGTTGAGATTGCCCTCGCTCGCAAAGGTGAAGCTGGAGCCGGGATCTCCTGTGATGGTGACGCCGGAGGAAACCGTGAGGTCACCAATCTCGCTGCTGGTAACTCCGGCACCGCCGGAGAGTGCCTGAAGGGTGAGCTGCTCCGTGCCGCGCTGGTAAGCGGGCGGCAGGGCCTCGGTAGAGAACGCGCTGAGCGGGGTGCCGGAGGCTGCGTTCTGATACAGGCCGGGGTCGAGCATGACCGTCAGCGGGCTCAGGTTGATGTTCGTGCCGGGCATGACCCTGAGGATGTCGGTGGTGTTTCCCGCTGTCTGCTGCGGTCCATCGGCCGTGAGACTGAACGACGCAAAGCCGAAGTCTGCGAACAGCGATGCCCCGACCTGAAAGAACCCCGGCGAGTTCGGATTTGAGCTCACGGACTGCGCGGCGAGCCAGGGTGCGCCCGTCGAATCGATCTCGATTCGCGGAACCTCCAGAGTGAAGGCGCCGCCAGCTGCTCCCTGCACGCCGAAGCCCGACACCGCGTCACCGCTGCCCACCGTCACCGTGCCGCTCCCGGGAGATGCGATGAGTCCGACCGCGCCGCCCGTGCCTCCGCTCAACGTGTTGCCGCGAGCCAGCTGCCCGCCGCCGTTGGCGAGGAACTGCACACCGGAGCCGAGGCTCAGCGTGCCTCCGAGCACGTCCTGCACCAGCTGGATGCTACCGCCATTGATCAGCGCAAGTCCCGTGGGGGTGACGCCCGCAGGCAGCAGTGTGTCGTTGGTCCAGGTGCCACTGACATCGAAGCTCGCGCCATTGCCGACGAAGATCCCCAGTGTGGGCACGCCGAAGCCGCTGCTGTAGCTCTGCACGGACGTGATCTGAACGGTGCCGGAGGGGATCCGCACCGAACCGTCGATGTCGATCTCGGGAGCCTCGAGCGTGAGCGAGCCACCAGCACCAATGTCGACCGCGACCCCGCTCGGGATGGTGATACGATCGTTGCTCGCGATCTGCAGGTTGGTGAAGCCGCCTTGCGTCAGGAGGCTCGTCGAGAGCTCGACCGGCAGGTCGCTGGGGAGCGGTGCGCCGGGCGCCACCACTACGTTGGGCTCCTGGTTCACGAGCTCGACGGCCGGCGCACGATAATCCGGCTCGGCCGAATTCAGGGGCGTGAGGAGTCCGACCGTGAACGTCCCGCCGGAGGCGACTGCCGAGCCGCTGCGCTGGTAGATGCCGTTCGTCACCTGGCCGAGGAAGGTTCCCTCGAGCACTAGGCTCGATCCGGTAACCTGGATCGAGCCGGCGTTGGCGCCCTGCACATAGCCGGGGTTGTACTGCGCGATACCCGGGGTGGGGATCTCCTCGATCACGCCGAAGTTGTTGTTGACCAGCTTATAAGTCGGATTCACCACCCCGATGTAGGTCTGGTTGGGGCTCGCGTTTGCGATGTTGACGATCGACCCGTCCGACTCGATCAGGTCGCTCGTCTGCATGATTCCGGGCGTGTAGTCGACCGCTCCGCCCGAGACGTTGAGCGTCGCGCCCCTGGCGACTACGACGTCGCCGGCCGAGTCGAGCGTGATCGAGCCGCCCTGGTCGGTGCGCTCGAGCACGCCGCGCGGGATGAGCGCGAGCTCTCCCGAGATGTTGGCGAGCGGCGTGCCGACGGTAGCGTCGACGATCACGGTGTCTCCGCGCAGCGCGCCGTTGCGCTGCAGCGGATCGTCCGCGAGCTCTGTGCCGCGCAGCTCGACTGCGATCAGGTTGCGAGTCACGGGGACCTGGACAACGCTGCCGGCGACGTCGATGACGGCGCCGGAGTCGATGCGCAGCTGCGCCTGGGGATCCGGCGCGGCCGAGCTGCTCGCGGCGCCGGGATCGTTGCTGGCGATGATCGAAACGGCTCCGCCGGGCGCCACCACCTGGCTGCCGCCCAGGAGCTCCACCTGCTGACCCGCCAGAGTGATCTGCGACTGCGGCTGGGCCTGCGCGTCGACCGCGGTCGCGCCGCTCGCGGTATCCGGCAGTACCTCGGTCACGCTCTGCGCGCCGAGGGTCAGCGTGCCGCCCTGCTGCGGCACGGGCTCCAGCACCCCGTTCACGGACTGCACCGCGACCTTGTCCTCGGCGAGCAGCTGGATCGAGCCGTTCTCGCTCACGCTGGTCGTGGCTGAGATCCGTCCCTGCTGATTGACGGCGAGCCCGATAAGCGAGACGTTGCCCTCGGCGACACTGATATTGCCGGTCGCGAGGTTCTGCGCGAGCCCGCCGGAATCCACCTGCACGATGAGCCCGCGGAGGTCGGAGCTGGTGCTCGCCTGAATGAAGACCGAGCCGCCCGCGGCCAGCACCACCTGCCCGTCGGGTGCGCTGATCGAGCCGGCGTTGGTCACGCTCGGCGCGGCGAGCATGATACGACCGCTGTCGGTGGCGGTTAGCTCGGCACCCGCCTGCACCGTGATGCCGACCGGCAGCGGCTGGCCGTCCGGCCCCAGGAGAGGATTGGCGAGCGCTGGCTGCTCCTGCTGGAACGCGGTGAGGAGCCCCGCCGACAATGGATTGGTCAGCTCGAGGGTCGTGGCGAGCAGTCCCGCGACGTTCACCTGTGAGGTAGAGCCGAACACGAAGCCGTTCTGGTTGACGAGGTAGATCTGGCCGTTCGCCTGGACGAGGCCGAAGATCTGGCTGGGGCTCGCCTGGAAGATCTGGTTGAGCGCAATCGCCTCGCTGTTCGGCTGCTTGAAGATCACCTTGCCGTCGGCCCCGACATTGAAGCTCGCCCAGTTGAGGATCGCTTGCTCGCTCGACTGCTGGATCGTGAGGGTGTTGGCGGCAGCGCTCGCGGTCGCCTGCCCGGAGCTCAGCCACGAGCTCGGCCCGTTTGCGCCGCAATTGCCGGCGACACACACGATCGGCAGCTGATTGGCGGGAGGCCCGGCCGCGAGCGGCGCGTTCGCCAGCACCGCCGCCGCCGAGTACAGCAGGTGGACGGGGCCCGGCGCCCTGCCGGGAGCGGCGATGCGAATTTTCTGCCTGGCCATGCGCCTAAGCCTCGTCACCAGTATCCCTTGACGTCGAAGAGCAGCGTCGACGCGCCGGCGCGCGTGACGCCACCGGCCACGAGTGGGTTCGCCCAGGTAAGCACGCCGTTGAAGCCGTTGAAGGCGTCAAAGTTCACGCCCGCGCCCCAGCTGCGCAGCTCCACTTGCCGCTGCTGGCCGGGCAGCGGGTCGACCGTGAAGACACGCGCCGCATCGAGGAACACGAACTCGCGCACGTGCACACGGGTCTTGAGAAGATTCAGTGGCGGCGCGCCGAGCTGCAGCGAGCTGCGCCAAGCGCTGTCGCCGAGTTCCTCGGCCTCGAGATAACCGCGCACCGAGCTGGCGCCGCCCACGGCGAGCTGCTCGTTGCTGATGAGCGGGTCCACCGAATACTGACCCGTGAGGCGCAACGTCGCCGTAAAGCCTAGCGGCAGGTCGAGGGTGTAGCCACCGTCGGTGCGCAGGTAGAAATAATTGGGCGTCGCACCGAATCGTCTGTCGGCGAACTGCTCGGTGTTGTAGGGCACCTCGGGGACCCCGAAACTCGCGGTCGTAGTCCAGTCGAACTGGTGGGACGTGTTGCGTTGCGCGAATGTATAGGAGGCGGACGCGCTCACGTAGTCGACCGGTGTGTTGAGTCCGCCGGTGGATGCGGTCAGGATGCTCTGCTTGTAGTCCTTGTAGTCGAGCTCGAACGCCAGGTCCTGAGCCGTGCCTTGGGCGGGCAGCGGCAGCAGAAAGCGCAGGCCGTAGACTGTGCCCGTGCCGAGCACGCCCAGCGTGCCGAACGTGGCCACGTCGCTCTTGGAATCAATGTAGAGCAGCGCCAGGTTGGCGCCGCTCTCGGCGAGATGCACGGTGTAACTGCCAGCGAGCACATGCGACTCGCCCGGGGACTCGGGCGCGTACTGGTATTGGACGGCGAGGCTGTCCATCCGGCCGAACATGTTGTCGTAGCTGAGGGAGCCCGCGGCGCGCAGATGTGTCGTGTCCACCGTGTACTGGTTGTCGAGCTCGAGGCTGCCGTGCAGAGGAGCGTGGTCGTCGACCTTGAGGTCGAGATCGACCGTGCCGGGATCGGGACCTGCCTTGAGCACGGGCATCACCACGCGGTCGTGCGTCTCGGCGTTGGCCTGGTTGAGCTGGCTCTGCAGCTGCGGCAGGTTCGGGATCGAGCCTTGCGCGGCAGCCGGGACTTCGGCGCGGATCTGCCGCCCCGAGAAGTAGCGCGCACCGGTTACCCGCACCTGCCGCAACGTCCCTTCCGTGACGCGCAGGCGCACCACTCCGTCCTCCACCGTCTGCTCCGGGATATCGACAAACACCGTCCCCAGGCCGCGATCGTGATAGGCCTTTTCGAGCGCCGCGCGGGCCGCCTCGACGTCGGACATCTGCTTCGACGGCCCGGTGAACGGGTAGACGGCGGACTCGACCGTGCGCAGATCCAGCGCGGTGTTGCCGAGCACGCGCAGCTCCAGGACGTCGAACCTTTCGCCGGGTGCCGACGCCGAAGGAGTATCCCTGGGCTGTACGGCGGCTTCGGCCGCGTGCACGGCGCCTTCCGCGGGCACGGCCAGACTGCCAAGCAGACAGAACGCC
>JASHVF010000311.1 GCA_030039615.1 Gammaproteobacteria bacterium
AGCGCCAGTCGTAGTCGTGCAGCTCGGCGGCCAGGCCGCGCTCACGCAACGCCAGCTTCAGGCGCAGGTGCGAGAACAGCATGGCCCCGAGGGATACGACCGGCGCTCCCGTACCCACCCGCAGCAGCGCGAGCCGCCCCTGCTGAATGTCGAGCGGATCGAGCCACAGGACATCGTCCGGCAGCGGCGCCGCGCGCCTGAGGCCGAGCTGCGAGCCCATGATTCCCGGCACCACCAGCACGCGCAGCGCATCGGGTGGCAGCGGCCGGCGGTGCGCACGCCGCGCGAGCTGCGTGAGCGCGCGATGCTCGCTCGCGCCGAAGTAGGCGCCGAGCTCGGCGCCGTGCGCACCCTCGATCAGCCAGCGCTCGATCTGCGTATCGCTCCACGCGAAGCGATCGTAGGGCGTGACGTGATCGCGCCCGGAGTCGGGCGCACTCACTCGGCGCTCAACGGCCGCACGCGCGCCTTGACCGCGACGCGCGCGCCGCCTTCGAGGCTCAACTCGAGCGGCACCTCATCGCCCACCGCGAGCGCTCGTGTGAGGTCGTGCAGCATCACGTGCAGGCCGCCGGGCGCGAGCGTGACGCTCGCGCCGGGGGGCAGCGTGAGCGGCTCGTGGCCCCGCATGCTGGACACGCCGTTCACGAGCTGCGTCTCGTGAATCATCGCCATTTTGGCGAGCGGCGAGCGCACGCCGATTACCTTGAGCGGCTCGCGGCCGCCGTTGTGCAGCGTCATGTAGGCGGCGGCGACGCTCGCGCCGGGGATGACCCGCACCCAGGCGTCCGTGACCGTCACGGGAGGCGCGGGCGCGGCCGGCTGGGCGGGCGCAGCCGCGGGCGCCAGCGCCAGCAACGCGGCGGCATAGCTCGGCAGAATGTTCGCGCGGCGCACCGCGGCGATTATGCCAGACGGCCTGCGCGGCAACCGACTATGATCTTCACCCAACACGCATGATGAGACCCGAGCGCTCGGAACTCCCCGCCCTGTTGGCGCTGTTGGCCGGTGCGCTCGCGATCGGCAGCTCGGGGCTGTTCGTGCGCTGGTCGGAGACCGGGCCGCTCGCCACCGCGTTCTGGCGCGGCGCGCTCGCGCTGCCGCCGCTCGCGCTGTGGGCGCTGATGGAACGGCGCGCCGCGCGCGGCCGGGCTGCGCCGCTGCTCGAGCCGCTGTTTCTCTGGGCCGGGGTGTTCTTCGCGGCCGACATCGGACTCTGGCATCTCTCGCTGGTGCGCAACTCGGTCGGCATCTCGACGCTCGAAGCCAACACCGCGCCGCTCGTGGTGTCGATCCTCGCGTGGGCGGTGTTCGGCGAGCGGCCGCGGCTCGGCTTCCTGCTCGCGACGCTGCTCGCCTTCGCCGGCATGCTGCTCATCCTCGGCCCCAAGCTTGCCGCCGGCAGCCATGCGCTCGCCGGGGATGCGCTGGCGCTCGGCGCCGCGTGGTTCTACGCCGCATATCTTCTCGCGGTGGCGCGGCTGCGCGCCCGGCACGGCACCGCGGTCGTCATGTTCGTGAGCACGCTCATCTTCAGCGCGCTGCTGCTGCCGTTCGCGCTCACCGAGAGGTTCCTGCCGCTGACCACTCACGGCTGGCTGGTGGTGCTCGGCTGCGCGCTCTCGGCGCAGGCCCTCGGCCAGAGCCTGATCGCCTACGGGCTTGCGCACCTCCCGGCGACCCTCGGTGCCGTGGCGCTCTACCTGCAGGTGGTCGCCTCCGCGGCCTATGCCTGGCTGCTGCTCGATGAGCGCCTCACGCCGCTGCAGCTCGCAGGCGGCGTGATCGTGCTGCTCGGCATCGCGCTGGCGCGTGCGGCGCGCAGCACGCCGACCCCCGAGCCGGCAGCGCCGCCGCTGCCCGACTGAGCGGCCGCGCGCAGCCTCAGGCGCTGCGCGCCTCGAGCCAGTCGAGCGCGGGACCCCACAGCGTCTCGCGGTGACGCTCGGAGAAGAACCCGTGGTGGCCGATGGTGCGCACGCCGGCCTCGGCCGGCGTGGTGGTGCGCCGCTCGACCTGGGCGTTGGGATAGAGCGCGAGCAGTGCCGCCACCGCCTGGGGAGTGGCGATCGGGTCGTCGCTGAAGCTCAAGGAGAGCAGCGGCGCGCGCACCGCGGCAAACTGGCTCGTCTCGCCCAGCAGGTCGGGCGCGAAGTGCTCGGGCCGCAGGCACCACTTGCGCCACTCGAGGAACACGTTGGGCGGCAGCGCCTCCCCGCGCCACAGCACACCGCGCGGCACGTAGCCGCGCAGGCGCAGCTCGAGCGGTCCATAGCCTTTCCAGAAGGCGAGCGCCAGATAGCGGAACGGCAGGCGCTGCCCGCGCCAGTAGCCGATCGAGGTCGCGACCATGACGTGGGCGCGCGCCGCGGCCTGGTTGTCCATGCATCCGATCAGCTGTCCGCCGACGCTGTGGCCGAGCGTAAAGAGCGGCAGGCGCGGGCAGCGCGCCTCGAGCCAGGCGAGCGCACCCGGCATGTCGAGCCGGCCCCAGTCGCTCATGCGGGCGCTCTCCTGTGCGGGTGGCGCGCCGCGCGAGGCGCCCATGCCGCGGTAGTCGTAGAGCAGCGCGTGGAAGCCCCGCTGCGCGCAGTAGCGGGCGAACTTGAGATAGAACTCGCGCCGGAAGCCGGTCGCGCCGTTCACCACCAGCGCGCCGCGCGGCGCACGCGCCTCGAGATAGAGCCCGCCGAGCGCGCGACCGTCGCGCGCGCCGACGGCCACCGCCACGGGTTCGCCGTTCATTGCGCGTGCTCCGCGATGAGGCGGGTTACGGCGTCGATGGCGGCGCGCCGCGCCGTCGTCTTGCGCCAGACCGCGCCGATGTGCCGCACCGGTGCCGGCCGTACGAACGGGCGCACCTCGACGCCGCGCGCGTTGCCGTAGGCGCCGCGGCTGGCGAGCTCCGGCAGCAGCGTCACGCCGGCGCCCGCCGCCACCATCTGCCGCAGCGTCTCGAGACTGGTGGCGCGGAACTCCTCGCCCTCCCTGACGCCGGCGCGGGCGCAGACCTCGAGCGCCTGGTCGCGCAGGCAATGGCCCTCCTCGAGCAGCAGCAGTTTCTCGCCCCTGAGATCCGTGGTGCGCACCGCCTCGCGCGCGGCGAGCGGATGGTGCTCCGGGACGGCCAGCGTGAACGGCTCGCGGAACAGCTCGCGCGACTCGAGGCCGGCGAGCTCGACCGGCAGCGCCAGGATTCCGAGGTCGAGCTCGCCCGCGTGCAGCCCGGCGAGCAGCGGGGCCGTCTGCTGCTCGTAGAGGCGCAGCTCGAGACGCGGCAGGCTCCTGCGGATCGCGCGCATCACCCGCGGCAGCAGGTAGGGGCCGATCGTCGGCAGCAGCGCCACCCGCAGCTTGCCGGCGAGCGGGTCGCGCTTGGCGGCCGCGAGCTCCACCACTTCGTCGCTGGCTTCGATGATGCGCCGCGCGCGCGCCACGATCTGCTCGCCGGCCTCGGTGAGGGTGACGTTGTTCGGCGCCCGCTCGATGAGCTGCACGCCGAGGCTCTCCTCGAGCTTCTTCAGCTGCGCCGAGAGCGTCGGCTGGCTGACGAAGCAGCGCGCCGCGGCGCGGCCGAAATGGCGCTGCTCGGCGACCGCGACCAGGTAGCGCAGATCCTTGAGCTTCAGGTCTACGGCCACGGGCGCCCCGTCAGGCTGCGGGTCTCGATATATACCATCTATCGGAATTATAAAATCAATCGATTGGAATTATAAGGGGGGCGACCCCATGATTGCTGCAGGTCCCACCAGGGTCATTCAGGACTTCAAGGAGACATGAGCATGTCAGGCATTGGTCAGCGTTTTCCGGATTTCAACCTCACCGGCGTCGTCTCGAGCGATCAGCAGACGGCGTTCCGCCCCTTCAGCGGGCAGAGCTTCCCCGGCAAGTGGCGGGTGGTGTTCTTCTGGCCGAAGGACTTCACCTTCGTCTGTCCCACCGAGATTGCCGCCTTCGGCAAGCTCGACAAGGAGTTCCGCGCGCGCGACGCCCAGCTGCTCGGCGTCAGCATCGACAGTGAGTTCGTGCACCTCGCCTGGCGGCGCGCCAGGGAGGAGCTGAAGGAGCTGCCGTTCCCGATGCTCGCGGACGTCAAGCGCGAGCTCTCGGGCGCGCTCGGCATCCTGGATCCCGCCGAGGGCGTGGCGCAGCGCGCCACCTACATCGTCGATCCCGAGGGCGTGATCCGCTTCGTCTACGTCACCGACCTGTCCGTCGGCCGCAGCCCCGAGGAAGTACTGCGCGTGCTCGATGCGCTGCAGACGGACGAGCTCTGCCCCTGCAACTGGCAGAAGGGCGAAGAGACCCTGAAGGCGGCCTGACATGAGAACCCTCGACGCCATCCGCGAATCGCTCCCGGCGTACGCCCGGGATCTGCAGCTGAACCTGGGTAGCGTGCTCACTCCGGCCGGTGCCCCCGGCCTGAGCGAGCGGCAGATCTGGGCGGTGGCGCTCGCGAGCGCACTCGCCTCGCGCAACGCCGCCTTCAGCCGCGATCTCGGCGCGCTGGCCGCCACGCACCTCGACGCCGCACACGTCGCCGCCGCGCACTCGGCGGCGGCGATCATGGGCATGAACAACGTCTACTACCGCTTTCTGCACCTGGTGGAGGACGCCGAGTACGCCAAGCTTCCGGCGCGGCTGCGCATGAGCGTGATCGGCAGCCCCGGGATCGCCAAGGCGGACTTCGAGCTGCTCGCGCTCGCGGTCTCGGCCATCAACGGCTGTGGCACCTGCGTCGCCTCGCACGAGCGGCAGCTGCGTCAGCACGGACTCGAGCGCGAGGCGGTGCAGAGCGCGGTGCGCATCGCCTCGGTCGTGCACGCGGTGGCGCGCGTGCTCGAGGACACAGGCGGCGAGACGGCAGCCGTCGAGACACGCGCCGCCTAGAGGGGCGCGACCCACGGCGCTGAGCGCGGCCAGGGCCGCGCGGCTTACCGCGCGGTCATGTGTGTCATGATCGCACGCCCCCGGATCGACGCCGTGTCCGCCAAGCCCCCACTCATCGCGCTGATCGCCCTGCTGGCCGCCCTCCGGGCAGCGTCAGCCGCGACGCCTGCGGGCGCCGAGCATGCCGTGACCGACGACAGCGGTCGGCGCGTCACGGTGCGCGCCCCGCCGCTGCGTATCGTGAGCCTCGCGCCCGGCGCCACCGAGATGCTGTTCGCAGCCGGCGCCGGCGCCGAGGTCGTGGCGACCGTCGAGTACTCGGACGTGCCGCCCGCGGCGCAGCGCGTGGCGCGCATCGGGGATGCCGTGGCCATCGACCTCGAGCGCCTCGTCAGACTCGCACCCGACGTGGTGGTCGCCTGGCCTGCGGGTGGCAACCCGGCGCAGCGCGAGAAGATCATGCGGCTCGGCATACCGGTGTACGACCAGCAGACGGCGCGCCTCGCGGATCTCGCGCCCTCGCTGCGCCGCCTGGGAGAGCTCGCCGGCACCCGAGCCGAGGCCGAGCGCGCCGCGCGCGCGCTCGAGGCGCGCCTCGCCGCGCTGCGGGATAGCTACGCCGGAGGCCACGACCGCGCGTGGCAGCCGCGCGTGCTGCTCGAGATCTGGAACCGCCCGCTCTATACCGTCGGCGGCCGACAGCTCATGAGCGACGCGCTGGCGCTGTGCGGCGCGCGCAACGTGTTCGCCGACCTGACGGAGCCGGCGCCGGTGATCGA
>JASHVF010000312.1 GCA_030039615.1 Gammaproteobacteria bacterium
CTCCAGTTGACGGTGTTGGTCTGGCGGCGCATGTACGCCTTCCAGGCGTCCGACCCCGACTCGCGACCGCCACCGGTGTCCTTCTCGCCGCCGAATGCTCCGCCGATCTCGGCGCCCGAGGTGCCGAGGTTGACGTTGGCGATGCCGCAGTCGCTGCCCGAGGCGGAGAGGAAGGCTTCCGCGCTCTGCAGCCGGTCGGTGAAGATCGCGGAGGAGAGCCCGTGCGCGGAGGCGTTCTGCTCGGCGATGGCCGCGGCGAGTGAGTCCGCCGCAATCAGGTAGAGGATCGGTGCGAAGGTCTCGGCCTGCACGATGGCCCAGTCGTTGCGCGCGCGCACGAGCGCGGGCTCGACGAAGTTGCCGGGGCGCTTGAGCACATTGCCGCCGAAGATCAGCTCACCGCCGGCGTCCCGCGCCCGCGCGAGCGCATTCTGATAATTCTCGACCGCTCGCGCGTCGATCAGCGGCCCCATGAGGGTGCCCGGCTCGAGCGGATCGCCGATGCGCACCTGCCTGTAGGCGTGGATCAGGCGCCGCTCGAGCTCCGCCGCGATCGCTTTGTGCGCGATCACGCGGCGCGTCGAGGTGCAGCGCTGTCCGGCCGTGCCGACCGCGCCAAACACGATCGAGGGGACGGCGAGATCGAGATTGGCGGTCTCATCGACGATCACCGCATTGTTGCCGCCGAGCTCGAGCAGGCTCTTGCCGAGGCGCGCGGCGACCCGCTCGCCGACCTGGCGGCCGACCTCGGTGGAGCCCGTGAAGGACACGAGCGCGACCCGAGGATCGGCGACGAAACGCGTCGCGAGCGCCGTACCGGCGTCGACGAATACCTGGAACACGGCGGGGAGTCCCGCGGACTCCATCACGCGGTTGCCGATGCCCTGCACCGCGAGCGCGGTGAGCGGAGTCTTGGGCGAGGGCTTCCAGACGCAGGCGTTGCCGCAGATGGCGCCGAGAAGCGCGTTCCAGGCCCACACCGCCACCGGGAAATTGAACGCCGTGATCACGCCGACGATGCCGAGCGGGTGCCACTGCTCGGACATGCGGTGGCGCGGACGCTCGGAGTGCATCGAGAGTCCGTACAGCATGCGCGACTGGCCGACGGCGAAGTCGGCGATGTCGATCATCTCCTGCACCTCGCCGAGGCCCTCGGCGAGGATCTTGCCGTTCTCGAGCGACACCAGGGTGCCGAGGTCGGTCTTGTGCTTGCGCAGCTCCTCCCCGAGGAGCCGCACGGCCTCGCCGCGCTTCGGCGCCGGGACCTCGCGCCAGGCGGCCGCCGCTTTCAGGGCACTCTCGAGAACGTGCTCGTAATCCGCCTCGGTCGCGGGCCGCACCTGCGCGATGAGGGCGCCGGTCGCGGGGTTCTTGACGTTGAGGAGCGCGGCTTCCGTGCTCGTCGACCAGCCGTACTGACCCGACCAGGCGCCGGGGTTCACGGCGGCAAGCCCGAGCCGCGCGAGGAGCGCGTTGACGTCGACTGCGCTCATCGAGCTGCGCTCCGGCGGTGGCGCTGCTGCCCCGCCTTGCCGGCGACCACCACCTCGCCCGAGACGTGCTTGGTGCCGCCGGGCGCGTAGTGGCGGCCGAAGCGGTTGGCAAGGATGTCGGTGAGGCGGAACTGCTCCTGCGCCACGAAGCCGTGGTACCTGCCGGGATGCGCGAGCACCAGATCCACCACGGCGGTGATCCCCGCGGCGGTCGACACCTGGATCGCGGACCAGAGGCGGCCGGCGATGACCTGGGGGTAGATCTTGTTGACGTAGTTCTCCTCGCGCAGCTGCCCCTCCTGCTTGCCGGTCACGGCGGCGTAGACGATCACCACGTCCTGCAGCGTCTGCGGCACGGCGTTCTCGAGAATGCGCTTCAAGGTCCCGCGGTCGTGATTGAGCTTCAGGTCGTTCATCAGCAGGCGCATCTGCTCGCAGTGCCCGGGATAGCGGATGGTCTTGTAGTTCATCGTCTCGCAGTGCGCGCCGTGCGTCTCCGCGAGCGAGCCGAGGCCCCCCGAGGTATTGAAGGCCTCGTAGCGCATGCCGTCGATCTCGATCTCCTCGAGTCCCTCGAGCGGGGCGACCTCGACGATGCGGCCGTCGCTCACCGCCTGGCAGGGGTTGCCGTACTCATTGATGAGTCCCTCGGTCGACCAGGTGAGGGAGTACTTGAGCACGTTGTTCGGGTGCTGAGGCAGGGCGCCGACCCGCAGCTTTACCGAGCGCAGCTCGTCGAAGTGCGTGATGAGCTCGGCCGCGGCGATGCTGATGAAGCCCGGCGCGAGGCCGCACTGCGGCACGAACGCCTGGCCGGCGCCGGAGGCGATGGCGCGCACCGTGCGGGTGACCTCGACGTCCTCGGTCAGGTCGAAATAGTGGGTGCGGGCGGCGCGGGCAGCCTCCGCCACGGCGCGGTTGCAGTAGTAGGGGAGTCCCGAGATGACCGCATCCACGGGATGCGCCGCGAGGTGCCTCTCGAGGACGCCGGGCTGGCTCGCGTCGAGGGTGAAGGCGGTGAGCCCGGTTCCCCCGTGCCCGCGTACCACGGCCTCGGCCGCAGAGCCGTCCATGTCGGCCAGCTCGACCTTGTAACTCCCGGATTCGGCAAGCAATCCGGATATCAGCGCGCCGATCTTGCCGGCGCCGAGGATCAGTACGCGATGCATTGGGCCCCTCTCGAAAAGGCGCGCATTCTGCCTTCGCGGAGGCCGCAATGCCAGCCGTCCGGGAACTCCTCGGGAGGGCCATAAAATGCCCCCCGGATCGCATGCTAGGATCGATTCATGCGATCCCCTGAAACCACCTCCTGGCACAGCGCGAGCTGGCAGACCCGGCCGGCCCAGCAGCAGCCGGTGTACGCCGACCCGCGCGCGCTCGAGCGCACGGTCGCCGAGCTCTCGCGCCTGCCGCCGGTAGTCGTCTCCTGGGAAGTCGAGGCACTGCGGGCGCGGCTCGCGGCGGCACAGCGCGGCGAGGCATTCCTGCTGCAGGGCGGGGACTGCGCCGAGACGTTCGGCGACTGCGAGTCGGACACGATCGCCAAGAAGCTCAAGATCCTGCTGCAGATGAGCCTGGTGCTGCTGCACGGACTGAAGAAGCCGATCGTCCGCGTGGGCCGCATGGCCGGGCAGTATGCCAAGCCGCGCTCCGCCGACTCCGAGACGCGCGACGGGGTGACGCTGCCGAGCTACCGGGGCGATCTCGTCAACCGTCCCGAGTTCACCGCCGAGGCGCGCGCCGCGGATCCGATGCTGCTGCTGCGCGGCTACGAGCGCGCGGCGCTGACTCTCAACTTCGTGCGGGCGCTGGTCGAAGGCGGCTTCGCCGACCTGCACCACCCGGAATACTGGGATCTCGGCTTCGTGCACCAGGCGCCGCTCAAGGACGCCTATCAGCGCATCGTGCGCTCGATCGGCGACGCGCTGGATTTCTTCGAGGGCATCAGCGGCCGCCAGGTGCACGAGGCAACGCTGGTCGACTTCTACGCGAGCCACGAAGGCCTGCATCTGCACTACGAGCAGGCGCAGACGCGCTTCATTCCGCGCCAGAACCGCTGGTACAACCTCTCGACGCACTTCCCGTGGATCGGCATGCGCACCGCGGCGCTCGACGGCGCGCACGTCGAATACTTCCGCGGCATCTCCAATCCCGTCGCCGTCAAGGTCGGCTCCGCCATGGATGCGGCCTGGCTGCAGGGTCTCGTGACCGCCCTCAACCCGCAGAACCAGCCGGGCCGCCTCACGCTCATTCACCGCTTCGGCGCGAAGGACATCGCCGCCGCTCTGCCCAAGGCGATCGAGGCGGTGCGCCAGACCGGACAGACGGTGCTGTGGGTGTGCGATCCGATGCACGGCAACACCGAGACGACCACGGGGGGACTCAAGACGCGCCGCTTCGAGAACATTCTCAGGGAGCTCGAGCTCGCGTTCCGCATTCACGCGGACCTCGGCTCGTACCTCGGCGGCGTGCACATCGAGCTCACCGGCGAGGACGTCACCGAGTGCACCGGCGGCGCGCGCGGGCTCACCGACCAGGACCTGGCCCGCGCCTATCGCTCGACGGTCGATCCGCGGCTGAACCATGAGCAGGCGCTCGAGCTTGCCATGCTGATCGCCGAGCACAGCCGGAGCCGTCGCGCCGACAAGCGCGCCTGAGCGGCGCGCGCTTCTCTGATGCGTTACGAACATATCGTCGTGCCCCAGACCGGGCAGCGAATCGGCGTGAACCCCGACTTCTCGCTCACGGTGCCCGAGCGCCCGATCATTCCGTTCATCGAGGGCGACGGCATCGGCGTCGACGTGACCCCGGCGATGCGCGGCGTGGTCGACGCCGCGGTGGGCAGGGCCTACGGCGGCCGACGGCACATCAGCTGGATGGAGATCTATTCCGGCGAGAAGGCCAACGCGCTCTACGGCCAGTGGCTCCCCGATGAGACGCTGCAGGCGCTGCGCGAGTTCGTGGTGTCGATCAAGGGGCCGCTCGGCACCCCGGTGGGCGGGGGCATGCGCTCACTCAACGTCGCCATGCGCCAGACTCTCGATCTCTACGCCTGCATCCGCCCGATCCGGTATTTCCCGGGGGTCTCGAGCCCGATGCGGGACGCGAGCCTCACCGACATGGTGGTGTTTCGCGAGAACACCGAGGACATCTACGCCGGCATCGAGTGGCCGGCGGGCTCCGCCGAGGTGCACAAGCTGATCGCCTTCCTGCAGCGCGAGCTCGGCGTGACCGGCATCCGCTTCCCCTCGAGCTCCGGCATCGGCATCAAGCC
>JASHVF010000313.1 GCA_030039615.1 Gammaproteobacteria bacterium
CTCGCCAATGCGGGACTGCCGGCGATCCTCGGCCAGACGTTCCGCGCTCTGATCCATTCGCGCATGCAGGTCGGCATGACGAGCTATGCGGCACGTTATCCGCGTGCCGACATACTGCTGCTCGAGCCGGACCGCACCGACGAACGGCTGTTCTTCGCAAACGTCTTCCGCTACGCGGGACGCAGGCGGCTGGTCGAGCACGCCTACCAGAGGACCCGCCGCGACCTCCTCGCCCACGCCGAGGCACTCGCGCCGCTTCTGGCGCGGCGCGGGCTCGCCCTCAACACCCGCCGCCTGCGCGACCGGCAGCGCACGTTTGCCGCGGCCGCCGGCGAGCGCCGCGCACACAGCCGCCATACCGTGCAGCGGCTCGACGTCGCTCTGCGGCGGCTCGAGACGCTGTTGCCGCACGGACGCGCCACGCGCTGAGCCACCGGCCCTCAGCGCATGGCCGCTCGGTTCTGGGGCTACCTGCTGCTCGGTGAGCTGCTCTACGCGGCAGGCGTCAGCGCCGCCTTGGCGGCAACCCTGTCGCTGTCGCGCGTGGCAATTCTCGCAACTGCTCTCCTGGTGTGCGCATCGGCACCCGGCCTGCTGGTGGGCGCGAGCTTCGCGCTCTCGGGAGTCGCGCGCCGCGCGTGCAGGCGCGGCGGTGGCGCGCGGCTTCTCGTGGCGTGGTTGCGCGAGAGCGCGCAGCTCACGCCCGTGATGCTCGCCATGATCGCCGAACCGTACCGCAGGGTGCGGGACGACCCGGGGGCAGCGCCGACCGCGCCCGCGACACCTGTGCTGTTGATTCACGGCATCCTCTGCAATCGAGCGATCTGGCGCCCGCTCATCGAACGGCTCGAGGAGCGCGGCTTCGCACCCATCCGGGCGATCAGCCTCGAGCCGTTGCTCGCCGATCTCGAGGCGCACGCTGCGACCGTGGCCGGCGAGCTGCAAGCGCTGCGGCAGCGCAGCCATGGCGCTCGGGTTGCCATCGTCACCCACAGCATGGGAGGACTCGTAGCGCGGGCGGCGCTGCGGCTCGCGGGCCCCGCCGGCATTGCCCGCATCGTCACCATTGCCGCTCCGCACCACGGGACGCGACTCGCCCGGCTCTCTCACGCGCCTCCCGCGCGGCAGATGTCCCCGGACTCGCTCTGGCTGCGCGCGCTCAATGCGAGCCAGGAGGGGCGCCTGGACGTTCCCTTCACCAGCATCTACAGCGTGCACGACAACCTCATCGCGCCTCCCGAGAGCTCGATCCTCGAGGGGGCACGGCTCAAGGCCCTGGGCGGACTCGGGCATCTCGCCCTGCTGCGCACTCGCCGCTCGCTCGAGTGCATCGTCGCTGCGCTGACGGAGGAGTCGTCGTGAGCGCGCCGCGCGATCCCGCAGGCCTCGATGAGATGCTCGCGGCGGGCTTCGGCGAGACGGCCGACGCGGAGCTCGCGCGGCGGCTGCGGGCGCTGCGCGAGTGGCAGGCCGCCCGTCTCGCGAGAACCTACGACGACTTCCTGCGCGACCCGCCGAGCGCGGCTGCCGTGAGGTTCTTCCTCACCGATCTCTACGGGCCCGAGGAGCACCCGCGACGCGATCAGGATCTGCGGCGCGCGTGGGGCCGGCTGAAGCGAACCCTGCCCGAGGGGGCGCTCGCGACGCTCGGCGCCGCTCTCGAGCTGCAACTGCTCACGGCCGAGCTCGACCGCGCGATGCTCGGGCAGCTCCCCCGCGAGGCGCTCAGCTGGGCGAGCTACGCGGCCGCCTATCGCGCCGTCGGCAGACCCGAGGCGCGCCGCCGCCAGATCGAGCTCGTGCTCGGCATCGGTGCGGACCTCGATCGCATCGTGCGGCACGAGTGGATGGCGCTGGCGCTGCGCCTGGCACGGGTGCCGGCCTACCTCGCGGGGTTCGGAGCGCTGCAGGACTTCATCGAGCGCGGCTTCGCGGCCTTTCGCCGCATGGGGGATGCGCAGCGCCTGCTCGCGGCCATCCGCGAGCGCGAGACGCGCCTGTGCGAGGCACTCCTGAGCGGCGTGACCCCGGCCGACGAGGTTCCCGGCACGCCCCCATGAGCGCGGCGACGTATGACTACGTGATCGTCGGAGCCGGCTCGGCCGGCTGCGTGCTCGCGAACCGCCTGTCGGCACGCAGCGACCTGCGCATCCTGCTGCTCGAGGCCGGCGGACGCGACTCGAGCCCCTACATTCACATGCCCGGTGGTCTCGCCCGGCTGGTCGGCAATCCGCGCATCGACTGGCACTACTACACCGAGCCCGAGCCGCAGCTGCTCGGACGCCGCCTCTACTGGCCGCGCGGGCGTGTGCTCGGCGGCAGCAGCTCGATCAATGCGATGTGCTACACGCGCGGCCATCGGGGCGATTACGACGACTGGGGCAGACTGGCAGGCGCGGCCTGGAGCTACGCGAGTGTGCTGCCCTACTTCCGGCGATCGCAGGATCAGGCGCGCGGCGCCAGCGAGTACCATGGGACGGGGGGGCCGCTCGCCGTCGAGGATCTGCGCTTCCGCAATCCCTTGAGCGCGGTATTCGTCGCGGCGGGCGAGGCGTGCGGGCTTGCGCGCAATGCCGACTTCAACGGACCGGACCAGGCAGGGGTCGGCTTCTATCAGGTCACCCAGCGCGCCGGCCGCCGCTGCAGCAGCGCCGTCGCGTACCTGCGCCCCGTGCGGTCGCGGCCCAACCTCACCGTGTGCACCGATGCGCTCGCGACGCGGGTGCTGTTCTCGGGCACGCGCGCGGTCGGCGTCGAGTACCGCCACGCGGGCGCCGTGCTCACGGCCCGGGCCGAGCGTGAGGTGGTGCTCGCGGCAGGCGCCATCGCATCCCCGCAGCTGCTCATGCTGTCGGGCATCGGACCGGGTGCGGCGCTGCGCGCGCTCGACATTGGAGTCATCGCCGACGTGCCGGAGGTGGGCGCCAACCTGCAGGACCATCTCGACTTCTGTACGGTGTACCGCTGCACCGAGCCGCTCACCTACGACTTCACGGCCTGGCAGGAGCTCGCGGTTGGCCTGCGTTACCTCCTCACCCGCTCAGGCCCCGGGGTGAGCAATGTCGCCGAAGCGGGCGGCTTCGCCCGCTCGGCGCTGGCGGCCGATGAGCGCCCGGACATCCAGCTGCACTTCGTACCGGCGCAGCTCGACGACCACGGCCGCAATCGCCTGCCCGGCCACGGCTTCACCATA
>JASHVF010000314.1 GCA_030039615.1 Gammaproteobacteria bacterium
CCCGAGTCGAGGTTGATGCACACGTACTCGATGCGGGCGCGTGCCAGCGTGGCGCCGTCCGCCATGCGCAGCACCTGAAAGCGCCGCTCGACGCGCAGCCGCCCGTCGCTGTCGGCTATCCAGGTGGCGACCTGCACGCGATCGCCGGCCAGCGCGGCGCGCACGAAGTCGATCTCGGTACGCAGCGCCGCCATCCCGCGCCGCAGGCGCACGCACTGCTCGAGCGGTACGCCGAGCGCGGCCGAGTGCGACCATGCGGCGCGATCGAGCCAGGTGAGGTACACCGCATTGTTGACGTGATCGTAGGCGTCGATGTCCGCGGCGCGGACCTCGAGCTCCACCACGTGCGCGCCGGGGACCTCGAGCGCCACGATCTCAGCCGCCCGCGCCCTGCTCGCGCGCCACCGCCCGGAAGCCGATGTCGTGCCGGTACTGCACTCCGGGCCAGCGGACCGTGTCGGCGAGCGCGTACGCCTGGCGCTGCGCCGCGGCGACGTCGTTGCCCAGTCCGACGGCGCACAGCACCCTGCCGCCGTTGGTGACCACCCGGCCGGCCTCGAGGCGCGTGCCGGCGTGAAAGATCTTGCCGGGCAGCCGTGCGGCGGCCTCCAGCCCCTCGATGACGTCGCCCTTGCGTGCGCTCTCCGGGTAGCCCTGCGCCGCCATGACCACCCCGAGCGCCGCGCGGGCGTCCCAGCGGGCGTGCTCGCGCTCGAGACGCCGCTCCAGCGCCGCTTCGCACAGCGCCGTGAGATCGGACTCGAGACGCATCATGATCGGCTGCGTCTCCGGATCCCCGAGCCGGCAGTTGAACTCGAGCACGTTGGGCGTGCCGTCGGAGGCGATCATCACACCCGCGTACAGGAAGCCGCTATAGGGTGAGCCGTCGGCGGCGAGCCCCGCGACCGCGGGCCCGATGACCTCGCGCATGATGCGCGCATGCAGCGCGGCACTCACCACCGGGGCCGGGGAGTAGGCACCCATGCCGCCGGTGTTGGGGCCGCGATCGCCGTCATCGCGGCGCTTGTGGTCCTGAGAGGTCGCGAGCGGCAGCACGTGCGCGCCGTCGGCCATCACGATGAAGCTCGCCTCCTCACCCTGGAGGAACTCCTCGACCACCACCTCGTGCCCGGCGCCGCCGAACTGGCCGGCGAACATCGCTTCGATGGACGCGAGCGCCTCGTCGGTGGAAGCGGCGATCACCACCCCCTTGCCGGCCGCGAGCCCGCTCGCCTTGACGACCAGCGGCGCGTTCTGGGCGCGCAGCCACGCCGCATCGAAGCTCGCGCGCGTGAAGGTACGCGAGCGCGCCGTGGGGATCCCGTGGCGGCGCAGGAACTCCTTGGCGAAGGCCTTCGAGCCTTCGAGGCGCGCGGCCGCCCGCGTCGGACCGAAGCAACGCAGGCCCGCGCCGGCAAAGGCGTCGACGACCCCCGCCACCAGCGGCGCCTCGGGCCCGATGATCGTGAGCGCGACCCGCTCGGCGGTCGCGAGACGCACCAGGCCCGCCACGTCCTCGGCCCCGACCTCGACGTTGCGCACCCTGGGCTCGGCGGCCGTGCCGGCGTTGCCGGGTGCCACCAGTACCTCGCTCACCCGCGGCGAGAGCGCGCACTTCCAGGCGAGCGCGTGCTCGCGGCCGCCGCCGCCGACGATCAGGACCTTCATGGGGTCGCGCACCTAATGGCGGAAGTGGCGCATGCCGGTGAAGACCATCGCCATGTCGTGCTCATCCGCCGCGGCGATCACTTCCGCGTCGCGCACGCTGCCGCCGGGCTGGATGACCGCGCGGATGCCGATGCCGGCGGCGACGTCGAGATTGTCGCGGAACGGAAAGAAGGCATCGGAGGCCATCACCGCGCCCGCCACCACCAGCTTCTCGTCCGCCGCCTTCATGGCGGCGAGGCGCGTCGAGTAAACGCGACTCATCTGCCCGGCGCCGACGCCGATGGTGGCGCGCCCGCGCGCCAGCACGATCGCGTTCGACTTCACGAACCGGCACACCGTCCAGGCGAAGCGCAGATCCGCGAGCTCCGCGGCGCTCGGCTTGCGGCGGGTCGGGAAGCGCAGCTCGCTCTCCACGAGATCCTCGAGATCGCGCGACTGCACGAGCAACCCGCCGGTGACGCTGCGCAGCTCGGGGGCGTCACTGCCGGCCGTCGCCAGCTCGCCGAGCGCCAGTACGCGCACGTTGGGCTTGGCCGCGAGCACCTGGGCCGCCTGCGCGGTCACCGCCGTGGCGGCCAGCACCTCGACGAACTGTCGCCCGGCGATCGCGGCCGCGGTTGCCGCATCGAGCTCGCGGTTGAAGGCGATGATGCCGCCGAACGCCGAGGTGGGATCGGTGCGGTAGGCGCGCTCGTAAGCCTCGAGCGCCGTGGGGGCGACGGCGGCTCCACACGGATTCGCGTGCTTGACGATGACGCAGGCGGGCTCGGTGAACTGCCGTACGCACTCGATGGCGGTGTCGGCGTCGGCGATGTTGTTGAAGGACAGGTCCTTACCCTGCAGCACCTCCGCGCGGGCGATGCTGGCGCCGCGCGCCGCCGGGTCGCGGTAGAAGGCGGCGCGCTGGTGCGGGTTCTCGCCGTAGCGCAGGTCCTGGATCTTGTCGAACACCAGCGGCAGGGTCGCCGGGAAGGAGCGGGGCCCGTGCCCGGCCGGCGCCCCTGATCCGGAGTCCTCGAGCCACGCCGCCACCATGGCGTCGTAGCTCGCCGTGTGGGCGAAGGCCTTGGCGGCGAGTCGCGCGCGCGTCGCCATGTCGCTTGCGCCCTGGTGCGTGTCGAGTTCCTTCAACAGCAGCGGGTAGTCCGCCGGATCGACGACCACCAGCACCGACTCATGATTCTTGGCGGCGGCGCGCAGCATGGCGGGACCGCCGACGTCGATGTTCTCGATGGCCTCCTCATAGCTGCAGCCCGGGCGGGCCACGGCCTGTGCGAACGGATAGAGGTTCACTACCAGCAGATCGATGGGCGCTATGCCGTGCTCTGCCATGACCTGATCGTCGCGGCCGCGCCGGCCGAGCAGCCCGCCGTGAATCTTCGGGTGCAGCGTCTTGACGCGTCCGTCCATGATCTCGGGAAAGCCGGTGTAGCCGGCGACCTCGCGGACCTCGACGCCGGCGGCCGCGAGGCTGCGCGCGGTGCCGCCGGTGGAGAGGATCTCGATGCCGCGCGCGGCGAGCGCGCGGGCAAGCTCGACCAGTCCGGTCTTGTCGGAGACCGAGAGCAGGGCGCGGCGTACCGGGGGCGATGACATGGGCTTCAGCCCCGCATCGCGGCCGGCGCACGCTGAGCGCCGGCGCAGCCGCAGACCTCAGGAGCCTGCGAGTCCGAACTGCTTGAGCTTCTTGCGCAGCGTGCCACGGTTGATGCCGAGGATCCCGGCGGCGCGGCTCTGGTTGCCCTGAGCGTAGTCGAGCACCACGCGAAACAGGGGTTCCTCGACCTCACGCAGCACCAGGTCATAGAGGTGAGCCGGCCGATGGCCGTTCAGGCTGGTGAAGTACTCGCTGAGCGCGCGCTCGGCGTGATTACGCAGCGGCAGATCGCGTCCATTCACTCTGGCGGCGGCGGCTTCGCGAGTCCGAGTCTTCTTTTTTGCCGTCATGCAAGACCCCCGGAGAAAAACCGTTCGTCAAGCCGCCACGGCGGCCTCGCCCATCCATGCGTCGAAAGCTTTAAGCGCCTGCGCGAACTGTGCGGCGGTATTCGTAGCCCCCATCAGATCCCGACGGACCGCCGCCGGCTCGCCCAGCAGCTGTCCGCAATACCAGCCGAGATGTTTGCGCGCGATCCGGACTCCGGTTTCCTCGCCGTAGAAGCAGTACACCGAGTCGAGATGCGCAAGGATGATATCACGCACCTCGCCGCGCAGAAGTGTCGGCGTCGCAAATCCGCTCTGCAGCTCACCGTTGACAGCGCGAAAAATCCACGGCGCGCCGTGACTCGCGCGGCCGATCATTACTCCGTCAGCGCCGGTGAAATCAAGTACCTCGCGCGCTTTTTTTCCGTCGCTGATGTCGCCGTTGGCGAACACCGGAATCGATACATGCGCCTTGATGTCGCGAATCGTCGCGTACTCCGCCGTCCCCGCGTAGAAATCCGCGCGCGTGCGGCCGTGCACGGCCAGCGCTGCGATGCCACAACGCACCGCGATGCCGGCAATTTCGACGCCGTTCACGCGGCTGCGGTCCCAGCCGGTGCGAATCTTGAGCGTCACGGGCACATCGACCGCACGCACCACGGCCTCGAGGATGCGCGCGACCAGCGGTGGGTCCTGCAGCAGCGCCGAGCCGCACAGCTTGCCGCAGAC
>JASHVF010000315.1 GCA_030039615.1 Gammaproteobacteria bacterium
CCGGGTTCGCGGTCGCCGCCGGGGTCGCCGCGGTCTCGATCATGTGGCTGCGCTGGCAGGTGCCGGGCACGGGTGCCGCGGATAGCGCGCCGCTCGCCGCCACTGCGACCCCGGTGAGCGCGGGCCCGCAGCCCCTCCTGCCGGTCGTGGCGGCGGTTCCTGCGCACGCGCCGGGCGGCGCGGAGAGCTACGTGGTACCGCCGGCCCCGCGTGCGCCGGTAGCCGTGGTGCCGGCCACCGAGCTCGCCAATTACGTGGTCGCGCACAGCATGTTCACCCAGCCCGTGGCGCGCGGCAACCTGCTCTCCTCGTTCATTGCGAGCGGCAGCGAGGCCGCGGGCAACGTGCCGGTCTCCGATGCGCCGGGCTCCGCGCGCTAGCGAGCGCCTCCGGGCCCTGCTGTTCGCCTGGGCGGTCAGCGCCGCGGGCGGTGCGTTCGCGGCGGCTGAGGACGTCAGGGACGCGCCGCTGCCGGCGCCGGCGCAGTGGCTCGAGCGCATGAACCGGGCGCTCAACACGCGCAATTACGACGGCACCTTCTCCCATTCGCAGGGCGGCACGGTGGAGATGCTGCGCATCATTCACCGCGTGCAGGACGGCCACGTCGCCGAGCGGCTGGTGGCGCTCGATGGCTCGGGGCGCGAATTCATCCGCTCGGACGCGAGCCTCACCTACTACCTGCCGGACAAGCGCACGGTGCTGGTGGAGGAGCGTGCGGCGCAGGCCTCGCTCGTGGCCTTTCCGGCCATCAGCGCCCAGACGGCGAGCTTCTACGACATCCGCGAGGTCGCGCGCATTCCGGTCAACGGGCGCAAGGTCCACTGGATCTCGATTGCGCCGCGCGACGAGTACCGCTACGGGTACCAGCTGTGGATCGACGACGCCACCGCCATGCCGCTCAAGACGCAGCTGTGCGACACCAACGGACACGTGCTCGAGACGCGCTGGTTCGCCAACCTGACGCTGCCGGCGCACATTCCCGACTCCGCCCTGCGGCCCCAGGTCTCGACCGAGGGCTTCCGCTGGGTGCGCAACGCGGCCGTGCTGGACACCACCCCGACCTCGGGCGCCGTGTGGGGCGCCCTGCCGCCTGGCTTCCGGATGATGGTGCACGGCGCGCAGACGCTGCCGGGCTCGGCGGCGCCGGTCGACCACCTGGTGTTTACCGACGGGCTCGCCTCGGTGTCGGTGTTCGTCGAGATGCAGGTGAGTGCCGGCTCCGGCGCAGAAGTGACCGAGGTGCGGGCGGCGCGCGTCGGCTCCTCTTCGGCGTTCTCGACCGTCGTCGACGGGCACAAGGTCACGGCCGTGGGCGAGGTGCCTCCCGACACCGTGCGTTTCTTCGCCACCCAGGTCAAGGCGGAAGCGACCCCGGCGGCCGCGAGCACGCGCCCCTGAGGAGCATGCCCGCGCCGCGCCTGACGCTGCTGCAGCGCCACGGGTGCGAGCTGTGCGAGACGATGGCGCGCGCGCTCGCGGCGCTCGCGCGCCGCCACAGCCTCCCGCCGCTCGAGCTCGTCGACGTCGACTCCGATCCGCTGCTCAAGCGGCGCCATGGGCTGGATGTGCCGGTGCTGCTGCTGGACGGCACGGTCGTGTGCCGCCACCGCCTCGAGCCCGACGAGCTGCTGCGGCTGCTGCGCCCGCCGCCGGCTGCCCCGGCGTGACTTAAGTCCGGCCCGAACGGGCCAGAAACCCCGAATTTCCCTATAATCCGCCCCGCCGCTGGACCCGAGGCCACGGCGTGGGTCTCCCGGCTGCGGCTTGCCGATTTCATGCGGAACATACGTAACTTCTCCATCATCGCGCACGTAGATCACGGCAAATCGACGCTCGCCGATCGGTTCATCCAGCTGTGCGGGGGACTCGCCGACCGCGAGATGCAGGAGCAGGTGCTCGACTCCATGGACCTGGAGCGCGAGCGCGGCATCACCATCAAGGCGCAGAGCGTCACGCTCCACTACAGCGCCCGGGACGGCGAGCGCTACCAGCTCAACATGATCGACACCCCCGGGCACGTCGACTTCTCCTACGAGGTGTCGCGCTCGCTGGCCGCCTGCGACGGGGCCCTGCTGGTGGTCGACGCCTCCCAGGGCGTCGAGGCGCAGAGCGTCGCCAACTGCTACACGGCCATCGAGCAGGGTCTCGAGGTGCTGCCGGTCATCAACAAGATCGACCTGCCCTCTTCCGACCCCGAGCGCGTGCAGCGCGAGATCGAGGAGATCATCGGTATCGAGGCCTCCGACGCGGTGCGCGTCAGCGCCAAGACCGGCGCGGGGGTGGCGGAGCTGCTCGAGGTGCTGATCCGGCGCATTCCCGCCCCGCGCGGCGACGGCGCCGCACCGCTGCAGGCGCTCATCATCGACTCCTGGTTCGACAACTACGTGGGCGTCGTTTCGCTGGTGCGGGTCGTCAACGGCACCCTGAGGAGCGGCGACAAGATCCGCGTGGTCTCGACCGGCCGCAGCCATCATGTCGACCGGCTCGGCCGCTTCACGCCCAAGGCGGTCCAGGAGGAGGAGCTCGGCGCCGGCGACGTCGGCTTCGTGGTCGCCGGCATCAAGGAGATCGACGGCGCCCCGGTGGGCGACACCATCACGCTGGAGAACCGCCCGGCGGCCACCCCGCTCCCGGGTTTCAAGCAGATCAAGCCGCGCGTGTTCGCGGGACTGTTCCCGGTGAATACCGAGGACTACGAGAAGTTCCGCGACGCGCTGGCGAAGCTGCGCCTCAACGACTCCGCGCTCCACTACGAGCCGGAGGTCTCGGGCGCGCTCGGCTTCGGATTCCGCTGCGGGTTCCTGGGCCTGCTGCACATGGACATCGTGCAGGAGCGGCTCGAGCGCGAGTACCAGCTGACGCTGGTCACCTCGGCGCCGACGGTGGTGTACGAGGTGGCGCGCACCGACGGCGCGGTCGAATACGTCGACAACCCGGCGAAGCTGCCGCCGGCGGACGAGATCGAGGAGCTGCGCGAGCCGATCATCATCGCCAACATCCTGGTGCCGCCTGACCACGTCGGCGCGGTGCTCAAGCTCTGCAACGACAAGCGCGGCACGCAGAACAAGATGCTGTA
>JASHVF010000316.1 GCA_030039615.1 Gammaproteobacteria bacterium
ACCAGCTTGGCGGTGATCGCCGAGCGCGTCGCGCGCGGCCGGCGGTCCTGGCGCGAGTAGCCGAAGTACGGCACCACCGCCGTGATGCGCGCCGCCGAGGCGCGCCGCGCCGCATCCACCATCACCAGGAGCTCCATCAGCGTTTCGTTGGCCGGCGGGCAGGTCGACTGCACGATGAACACGTCGCGCCCGCGCACGTTCTCCATCAGCTCGACGTTGATCTCGCCGTCGCTGAAGCGCCCGACGTAGGCGCGCCCGAGCGGCGTCTGCAGACTCCGCGCGATGTCGTGCGCCAGCGCCGGAGTCGCGTTGCCGGCGAACAGCGCCAGTGTGTCGCTGGTACTCATGATCTATGCGCTACGCGCTCGGGATCCAAAGGCCTTCGGTCGGACGACGAAAAAACTGGCTGGGGTGGAAGGATTCGAACCTCCGAATGGCGGGATCAAAACCCGCTGCCTTACCACTTGGCGACACCCCAGCATCGTGCGCGTCGCTCAGGTGGCGGGCATCTTACAGCCGCCTCAGAAGCCTCGCTCCTGCTTGAGCCGCTCGAGCACCGGCGAGGCATTGAGCCCGCGCGCCACCGCGCTTCGCCAGCGATCGGGTACGCGCGCCGCCAGGCGCTCGGCCTCGGCCGCGCTCGCGCACGCCGCGAACACGCAGGACCCGGTGCCCGTCAGCTGCGCCGGCACGAGAGCCTTCAGCCAGTCGAGCGCCTCGCCCACCTCGGGACAGAGCGCACGCACCACGGTCTCGCAATCGTTGTGCCCGCCCGACTCAAAAAAGGCGCGTATTGTGAAGAGGGGGGAATTTCGTGTCAATTCATGGCTCTGGAACACGGAACGGGTGCTCACTGCCACCCCGGGGTGGATGATCAGGTACCAGCGCTCGGGGAGCTCGACGGGCGTCAGCCGCTCCCCGATGCCCTCCCCCCAGGCGGACAAACCCCCAATGAAAACAGGCACATCCGCCCCGAGCGAGAGGCCGAGAGCCGCGAGCTCAGATGCGCTCAGCCCGCATTTCCATAACTCGTTGAGCGCGAGCAGCGTCGTCGCGGCGTCCGAGCTCCCGCCACCCAGGCCTCCGCCCTGGGGGATGCGCTTCAGCACCCGCAGCTCAGCCCCGAGGGGGGTGCCGCTCGCGGCCTTGAGCGCGCGCGCGGCGCGCACCGCGAGGTCCGCATCGATGGGCACCCCGGGCGGGCCCTCGGGACGCTCGATCGCGCCGTCCGCGCGTACCCGGATGGCGATGGTGTCGCTCAGGTCGATGAGCTGAAAGAGCGTCTGCAGCTCGTGGTAGCCGTCGGCACGGCGTCCGGTGACGTGCAGAAACAGATTGAGCTTGGCCGGGGCCGGCCAGCGGCTCTCGCCGGCGACGGCGGCGGCGCCGCTCACGACTGCCAGTCGTCGACCAGCAGCTTCACGCGCACGTCGGCGCGCGCCAGCGTGAGCCGCGCCGGCAGCCACTCACCGCGCACCGCGACGTAGCCCGCGTAGTCGATGCGCCAGCCGTCCTGCGCGAGGCTCGTGAGGCGCTGCCCCACGGGATCGAGCGTCTCATCGGCCGGGAGCGAGGGATCCGGCACGCCGAGAATCCAGTAGCGCAGGCTCGCGAGCGGCGGATCGAAGCCGAGGCGGTTCTCGAGCTCGGCGCGCGCCGCACCGCTCGTGAGACGCGCGCCGCTCGGCATGAGGATGTCGAGGTCGTTGCCCGTGGCGTCGATGTGCACGCCGCCGCCGAGCGGGCCTTCGAGCGCGAGGCGTGCGTGACCGCCGTCCTGCGACCAGCGCAGCCGTGCGTTGAAGCCCTGCGAGCCGGCCGCCACCGCGACGCGGCCCCTGAGCTCAAACTGTGCCCGCGCCTGCAGCTGCCCCTTGCGCGTCATCCACGGCGCCGCCCCGGGAGCCGCCACCGGCACGGTGCGGCATCCGGCCAGCAGCGCGAGTGCGGCGAGACTCAAGCCCCACGCGAGGCTATTTCGCATCGGGAATGAAACGCTCGAGCGTGGCCTTCAGCGGCTTGGAGTCAGGCTCGCGGGCGAGCGCGGCCGCCCACACCCGCCGTGCCTCCGCCTGCTCGCCGCTCACCCACAGCGCCTCGCCCCAGTGGGCGGCGATCTCCGCGTCGTGATCGATGGAGTAGGCCCGTTCGAGAGTCCCGGCGGCATCGCGCGCATCGCCGCGGCGGAAGTGCACCCAGCCCAGGCTGTCGAGCGCCGCCGGATTGTCGGGCATCACGGTGAGCGAGCGGCGGATGAGCCCTTCGGCGCGCGACAGCTCGAGCGAGTGGTCGGCGAGGGTGTAGCCGAGCGCGTTCTGCAGCGCCGGGTCGTCGGGGCGCTGCGCGAGCAGCTGCTCGAGCGCGCTCACCGACTCCTTGACGTGGCCGGCCTGGTCGAGGATGACGGCGCGGTCGTACTCGATCGAGGGATTCTGCGGATGGCGCTCGAGCGCCGTCGAAAGCAGCGTCAGGCTCGCATCCGCCTGGCCGTGATCGGCGAGCAGGTGCGCCTTGGTGAGCGTGAGGCGCAGCTCCTCCTCCGGGTGCTCGGTGGCGTAGTCATCGAGCAGCGTCAGCGCCTCGATGCGCGAGCTGTCGGTGTGGCCGGTGCGCTCGAACAGCAGCTCCGCGGCACGCGAGCGCGCGGGCATCGCCACCGAGGAATCGTACAGGCGGCGGTACTCGGCGAGCGCGCGCTCCGGATCGCCGTCGCGGGCGGCGATGTCGGCGAGATAGAGCTCGGTCGTCTCCGTGCCCTGGCCGCTCGAGACCAGCGCCGTGAAGCGCTGCTGCGCTTCCTTGAGGTCCCCCGACTGGAAGGCGAGCAGCGCCAGGCGCAGGTCGATCTCGGGCGCGGGGATGCTGTTGTTGCCGCGCAGGCTCTCGAGCTGCTGATGCGCCTCCTCGATACGGTCGAGCGAGGCGTAGATCTCCGCGAGCTCGAAGCCGCCGCGCACCGCATCGAGGGCCACCGCGGCGCGCGCCGTGGCGATGGCGTGCTCGGCGTCGCCGCGCAGCACGTAGGCGCGCGCGAGCACGCGCAATGCCGCGAAGTCGCCCGGATCCTGGGCGAGCGCGCGCTGCGCATATTCCTCGGCACGCTTGCCGTCGTAGGCGGCGAGCGAGAGCTCGCCGAACAGCGCAAGCGACTGCGGCGCACTCGCGGTCGGCTCGGGAACGGCGCTCACCGCCGCCAGCACCGCCGAGGCGTCGGTCTCCTCGAGCAGCAGCGAAACCAGGTCGGCGAGCGCGCGCACGCCCTGATCGTGGCCGGGTCGCGCGCGGTGTGTGCCGTCCGCGGACGGGGGCTCCGGCGGGCTCTCGGCGAGTACGCTCTTGCAGTAGTCGCGGATGGCGTTGCGCGCATCGGCGGTGCGATAGAGCTTGAGCGCCACCAGCGCATAGAGTGCGTCGGCGTCGCGGTCGTCCGGCGCGAGCGCGTGCCAGCGCGTGACCGCGGTCCAGGCAGCCGGCAGATGCTCGCAGCTGACCGCCACCTCGGTGGCGCGGCGCGCGAGACGCGCGTCTCCGGCCGTGGCCGCCTGGGCATACTGCTCGGCCGCCGCGCGGCAGTCGCCTTTCTTAAGCGCAACTTCGGCGCTCAGCGTGAGCGCATTCGGATCGACGGCCGGGGCGGCGGGCGCCGCCGGGTGGGGCTTCGTGGAGGCGCACGCGGCGAGCAGTGCTGCGAGGACGAGCGCAGCACCCGTGAGGACGATGCTTGGCGAGCGATGGATTGAGTTCATCTTAAACACTATAGATCCTCTACAGAGCAGGCGCATTGCGCAACTTGTCACAAACTGCTGATATTCCAGCCGATATCCCGGAGAATCCGCGGCGCGCTTGAAGGAATCCATCAGACAACGCCTCGAAAAGCTGTCCGACCGCTTCGATGAGGTGGGCAGAGTCCTTGCCGGCGACGAAGTTCCCGGGGGCTCGCAGAAGTTCCGTGAGCTGTCGGTAGAGTACGCCCGGCTCGCGCCGCTGGCCGAGCGCTACCGCGGCTACCGGGGACTGGAGCGTGACCTCAAGGCCGCGCAGGACCTGGCGGGAGATGCCGACCCCGGCATGCGCGCCCTGGGCGCCGAGGAAGTGACGCGCATCAGGGGAGACCTCGAGGCCACGGCGGAGGAGCTGCGGCTGCTGTTGCTGCCCAAGGATCCGCGCGACGAGAAGAACATCTTCCTCGAGGTGCGCGCCGGCACCGGCGGCGATGAGGCAGCGATCTTCGCCGGTGATCTCTACCGCATGTACGCACGCTACGCGGAGTCCAAGGGCTTGAGCGTCGAAGTGCTGAGCGAGAGCCCGGGCGAGCATGGCGGCTACAAGGAGATCATCAGCCGCATCGCCGGCAAGGGCGCGTTCTCGCTGCTCAAGTTCGAGTCCGGCACGCACCGCGTGCAGCGCGTGCCAGCCACCGAGGCCCAGGGCCGCATCCACACCTCCGCGGTCACGGTTGCGATCCTGCCGGAGCCGGATGAGGTCGGCGAGATCGACATCCGGCCCTCGGAGCTGCGCATCGACACGTACCGTTCCTCGGGCGCCGGCGGCCAGCACGTCAACAAGACCGACTCGGCCGTGCGCATCACGCACCTGCCGAGCGGCATCGTGGTCGAGTGCCAGGACGAGCGCTCGCAGCACAAGAACCGCGCGCGTGCCATGGCGCTGCTCAAGGCGCGCCTCCTGGCCGCCGAGGAGGACAAGCGCCAGAGCGAGCAGGCGCAGACCCGCCGCCTGCAGGTCGGCAGCGGCGATCGCTCCGAGCGCATCCGCACCTACAACTTCCCGCAGGGCCGGGTCACCGATCACCGCATCGACCTGACGCTCTACAAGCTGCCGCAGGTGATGGACGGGCAGCTCGATGAGCTGATCCAGGCGCTGCAGCAGGAGCACCAGGCGGAGCTGCTCGCCG
>JASHVF010000317.1 GCA_030039615.1 Gammaproteobacteria bacterium
TGCGCGGTGAGCCGGCCCTCATCGTGCGCCCGATCGATCGAGGCGAGCTCGACCACCAGCTCGCTGATGCCGCGCTCCACCAGCAGCGTCGCCGCCTGCCGCGTGAGATACGGCGGAACCGAGTCCGCGCCGGCGGGCGTGGTGCGTACGATGAGCGCGCGCGGCACGAACGGCAGCGCACGCGGCCAGGCCCGCTCGAGCGCGGCCCGGGTGATGAGCCGGTCGCCGCGCTGCGGGGCGGGATCGCTCGCCTCGCCGCCGGCGGCGGCGCCCTCCGCCGCGACGGTCACGAGCAGCGCCGGCAGCAGTCCGAGCGGCGCGACGGCGCTCGCATCCAGCGGCTCGCGCGTCAGGTGTCCGACGCACTCGATGTGCGTGCCGTTGCAATGCGGGATGAGCGAGATCACCTGGCAGTTGCAGCTGGCGCCGCGCGCCACCGCGCCCTTGAAGTCGCCCACCTCGAACGGCCGCGCGCTCGCGGGCGGAGCGCCGAAATGCTGCGGCTGCGAACCCGCGAAATCGAGCTGCCGCGCGAGACTCACCGGCCGGGACAGGTCGGTGCCGACCTCGCGGTCGCCGAGCGCAATGCGTGCCAACACCTAGGCGCGCTCCAGCACGGCGCCGCAGCGGCGGCAGGTGCGCTGGTCGCTGCTGGCGAAGAAACGCTCGAACACCGGCGGGAACTGCTGCTCGATGTCGGTGAGCTCGAAGAACTCCTCGTACAGTCGCTCGCCGCAGCGCTCGCAGTACCACTGGAAGCCGTCGAGCTCGCCGGCGCGGCGCGCGCGCTCGATCACCAGCCCCACGGTGTTGGCGGGTCGCTGCGGCGAGTGCGGCAGCCTGGGCGGAATGAGCAGCACTTCGCCGGCGCGAATCGGCACGTCCACGGGGCGGCCGTCCTGCATGGTCTTCAGCACCATGTCGCCTTCGAGCTGGTAGAAGAATTCCTGTCCCGGATCGACGTGGTAGTCCTTGCGGGCGTTGGGTCCGCCCACCACCATGATGATGAAGTCGCCGTCGCGAAACACGCGCTTGTTGCCCACCGGCGGTTTGAGCGCGCTCCGGTTGGCGTCGATCCACTGCCGGAAGTTGAAGGCTTGCAGGGATTGCATGTGTCCTCCGCGTCTTTCGCGTATGGTACGCGTTGCGGCAAAGCGAGGAGAATCCCATGAGGCAGCGTGGCGGCACCACGGCGCGCGGCGCCATGCTGGCGGCGCTGCTGACGCTCGGCGGCTGCAGCCACCTGCACTGGCCGTGGCACCACTCGCCGCCGCCGCCGCCGACACCGGTGCATGCGCTCGAGGTGAGCGGCAGCGCCACCCCGGCGCAGTACTGGAAGCGCAACACGCTGCTCGTCGACCTGAGCGGCGCGGGCGGCTCCGGCAGCATCGTGCTCAAGCCCGCGGCCGGCGGCAGCTGGCCGGTGCGGCTCGCGTTCCGCGTGACGCCAGGCAGCATCGGCGCGCTCGAGGTGCAGGGCGCGGCGCGCGAGGTGCTGCCGATCGGCGCCTCCGGCACGCACCCGGTCGACCTCGAGCTGCCGCCGGGAATCTACCTGGCCGACACGCCGCAGATCAGCGTGTCGTGGGGAGCGGCGCCGGCACTCTCGCCTTAGATGTCAGGCCGCTGATAGCGCCCGCACGGCACGCTCAGCGGCGTCTCCCGGGCGTCGAGATTGAAGGCGGTCAGCGCTCCCCCCCAGACGCAGCCGCTGTCGAGGCCGATCACGCCGTGACTCTGCACCAGGCCGAGCGCCGACCAGTGCCCGAACACGATGCGCGCCTCGCGCACCGCTAGCGGCGCGAGCGTGAACCACGGACGCAGCGGGGAGGGCGGCGGCGGCGGCTCACCCTTCACCGCGAGGTCGATGCGGCCGTCGGCGGTGCAAAGGCGCAGCCTCGTCAGCACGTTGATCGTGAAGCGCAGCCGCGCCGCGCCCCGCAACTGCGGGCTCCACTGGTCCGGCTCGTTGCCGTACATGTGCTCGAACACCTTGCGCGGGTCGCGCGCGAGCGCCGCCTCGACCTCCCGCGCCAGCTCGAGCGTCACTGCCAGCGTCCACTGCGGCACGAGTCCCGCGTGCACCATCAGATCGCCGGCTTCGCTGTGCGCCAGTGGGCGCGTCAGCAGCCACTCGAACAGGCGGTCGCGGTCGGGGGCGCTGAGCACCTCATCCAGCGTATCGGATCTGCGCTTGCGGGCGTTGCCGTACACCAGCGCGAGCAGGTGCAGATCGTGGTTGCCGAGCACCACCACCGCGTTGTCGGCAAGCGAGCGCACCAGGCGCAGCGTCTCGAGGGACTGCGGGCCGCGATTCACCAGGTCGCCGACGAACCAGAGGCGATCGCGGTCGGCGGAGAATCTCAGCAGTCCGAGGAGTGCGCGCAGTTCCTCATGGCAGCCTTGCACGTCCCCGATCGCATAGCGTGTCACTGCACGATGCCGGGCATGGCAAGGCGGAACGGCCGGATGGGCGCGTCGAACTGCGCGCCGTCGTCGGCCAGCATCTGGTAGCTCCCCTGCATGGCGCCGACCGGCGTCTCGATCACCGCGCCGCTCGAGTAGCGGAAACCCTGTCCGGGCTTGAGGTACGGCTGCTCGCCCACCACGCCGTCGCCGCGCACTTCCTCCACCTTGCCGTTCGCATCCGTGATGATCCAGTGCCGTGTCAGCAGCCGCGCCGGCACCTGGCCCTCGTTGCGGATGGTGATCGTGTAGGCGAAGGCGAAACGGCCCTCGCGCGGGTCCGACTGCTCATCGAGATAGCTGGTCTCGACGTCGACGCGGATCTTGTGGTCCTGGCGCGTCATGGGAGCATTCTAGCAATTCCTCAAGCGCGGCCCACGCGCATCGCCAGCACGTCGCACGGGGCGGCGTGCAGCACGGTGTCCTCGGTGAAGTTCACCAGGATCGAGAGTCCGTGGCGCTCGCGGCTGCCCAACATAATGAGATCGCTATGGCGCTCGCGCGCCACCCGCACGATCTCCGATTTGACATTGCCGCTCTCGACGCGCCAGCTGGTCCCCTCGAGCCCCAGCTCGCCGGCGAGTGTGTTCAGGCGTTGCCGGGCGCGCTCCAGCAGCTCCTCCTCGAGAGGCGCCGACGGCATCAGCGTCTCGCCCATCGGCTCGACCGGCATGAACTCGACGACGTGCAGCAGCTCGAGCGCGGCGCCGAGTGCGCCGGCGAGTGCCGCCGCGCGGCGCCCCAGACCCAGGCTGTCCTCGGTCAGATCCACCACCAGTAGGATGCGACGGTAGAGCGCCATCGGAATCTCTCCTGCGTGCGGCCCCCGCGCCCAAGCCTAACGTCAGCCGCCCGTGCGGTCGAGCGCCAGCGCCAACAGGTTGAATTGCTCCGGCGTCAGCGTCTCGGGCCGGGCCTGCGGGTCGATACCGCAGGCGGCGATGGTCTCGCGGTCGAGCAGCCGTATGAGGGCGTTGCGCAGCGTCTTGCGCCGGTGCGCGAACGCGGCCTGCACCAGCGCGGCGTAGTGCGCCGCGGGCACGAAACGCGGCACCGGCAGCACCGTGAGGCGCACCACGGCCGACCACACCCTTGGGGCCGGCTGGAACGCACCGGGACCCAGGTCGAACAGCCGCTCGCTGCGCATCCAGGGAGCGAGCATCAGCGTCAGCCGCCCGTAGTCGCGCGTGCCCGGCCGCGCCGCGATGCGCGCTACGACCTCCCGCTGCAACATAACGTGCAGATCGACGATCGCCGCCGCCTGCGCCAGCAGGTGGAACAGCAGCGGCGTCGAGATGTTGTACGGCAGGTTGCCGACGATGCGCAGCCGTCCGCCACGCTGCGCGGCGAGGCCCCTGAAGTCGAAGTCGAGCGCGTCGGCGACGTGCAGCGCCTGGCGCGGGCTCGCGCCGAAGGAGCCGGCGAGCCCGGCGGCGAGATCGCGGTCGATCTCGATGGCATCGAGCGTCGAGTCCTCGCAGGCGAGCAGCGCGCGGGTGAGTGCGCCGCGGCCCGGGCCGATCTCCACCAGGTGGTCGCCGGCGCGCGGCTCGAGCGCGGCGACGATGCGGGCGATCGCGGCCGGGTCGTGCAGGAAGTGCTGGCCGAAGCGCCTGCGGGGCGGCGGCGGGCCTGCCGGTGTGCGGCGCGCCATCGGCCGCTCTAGCGGCCGCCGAGCCCGATCGCGAGCTCAACCGCCGCGATGAGGCTGCCGGCGTCGGCGCGCCCGCTGCCGGCGAGGTCGAGCGCGGTGCCGTGATCGACCGAGGTGCGCACGAACGGCAGGCCGAGCGTCACGTTCACCGCGCGATCGAAGCCCGCGAACTTGACCACCGGCAGTCCCTGGTCGTGGTACATGGCGAGCACCGCGTCGAACTGCGAGAGCAGCTGCGGCACGAACACCGTGTCCGCCGGCAGCGGGCCGCGGGCGCGGATCCCGGCGCGCTGCATTCTCTCGACCGCAGGTCCTATCACCTTGAGCTCCTCGTCGCCGAGATGGCCGCCTTCGCCGGCGTGCGGATTGAGCCCGCACACGGCGATGCGCGCGGCGGGGAGGCCGAAGCGCTCGGCGAGCGCGCGCGCGAGGATCGTCGCGGTCTCGCACAGCGAGTCGACGGTGATGGCGGCGCTCACCGCCGTGAGCGGCAGGTGCGTGGTGGCGAGCGCGACGCGCAGCGTGCCCGCGACGAGCAGCATGACCGGGTGCGCGGCGTGGGCGCGCGCGGCGAAATACTCGGTGTGGCCGGGAAACGCGACGCCGCTGTCGCAGATCACGCCCTTGTGCACCGGCGCCGTCACCACGGCGTCGAACTCGCGGGCGAGGGCTGCGTCGGCCGCGCGGTCGAGCAGCTCGAGCACGTAGGGCGAATTGCGCTGATCGAGCCGCGCGGGCGTGCTCGGCACGCGCAGCGCGAACGCCTCCACCAGCAGCGTCCCCGGCCGGTGGCGGCGCCGCGGGGCATCCCGCTCCGGCCGCGGAACGTAGCGCTCGAGCACGGTATGCACGCCGATGAGGCGGGCGCGCTCGGCGAGCAGCGCCGGGTCGGCGAGGCACACGAGCTCGCAGTCGAGCTCGCGCGCGGCGAGCTGCAGGCACAGCTCGGGGCCGATTCCCGCCGGCTCTCCGGAAGTCACCGCGATGCGGGGCAGCATGGCGGAGGCGGGGAGCGGGCCGCTCCCCGTCGGCTCAGGACTTCACTTCCACGAACGCCTCATCGCGCAGGCGCCGCAACCAGATCTCGGTCTCCTCGTCCGCCTTGCTGGCGCGGATCGCATCCATGGCGCGCCGCCGCTTCATCTCGTCGGTGTTGTCGTAGGTGCGGTGGCCGAGCATCTGCACGATGTGCCAGCCGTACTGCGTCTTGAACGGCTCGCTGATCTCGTCGTCCTTGAGCGCTGCGAGCTGCTGCTCGAACTCCGGCACGAAGCTGCCGGGCCCGGTCCAGCCGAGATCGCCGCCCTGGGCGGCCGAACCCGGATCCTCGGAGTTGGTCTGGGCGAGTCCCGCGAAGTCCTCGCCGCGCACGATGCGGTCGCGCAGCGCGTTGAGCTTCTGTTGCACCGTGGCATCGTCGGCGAGCGCGGTGGTCTTCATGAGGATGTGGCGCACGTGCACCTGGTTCTCGATGGCCTTGCCTTCGCCGGCGCCGCGGGTGTCGTTGAGCCGCACGATGTGGAAGCCGGTCGGCGTGCGCAACGGCTCGCTCACCTCACCGGGCTTCAACTTCGCCACCACGTCGGTGAGGAAGGTCGGGAGCTCGGTGTCCTTGCGCCAGCCGAGCGAGCCGCCCTCGAGCGCGGTCTGGCTGTTCGAATAGGTGACCGCGAGACGCGCGAAATCCTGACCCGACTTGGCCTTCTCGTAGACTTCGCTGGCGTGCCGGGCGGCCTCGTCGAGCTGCGCCTGGCTCGCCTCCTGCGGCACCGCGATCAGGATGTGCGAGACGTTGTACTCGATGTTCTCCGCGGGCTTCCTGGCCTGCTTGTCCAGGTACTGGTCGATCTCCTTGGGCGTGACGCTGATGTGCTCGAGAACGTCGCGCTGGCGCAGCATCGAGAGCGTGATCTCCTTGCGCAGATCGTCGCGGTAGGCGGCGTACTCGATGCCCTGGGCGGCGAGCGCCTGCGGCAGCTGCGAGAGCGTGAGGTTGTTGCGCCGCGCCACGTCCTGCAGCGCCGCGTTGAGCGTCTCGTCGGTCACCTTGACGCCGTCGTGCTGGGCGCGCTGCAGCTCGATCTCCTGCACCACCAGCCGCTCGAGCACCTGCTGGCGCAGGATGTTCTGCGGTGGCAGCTCGAGCTTCTGGGCGCGCAGCCGCTCGCTCACCGTCTCGAGCTGCGTCTCGAGGTCGCTGTCGAGCACCACGCCATCGTTGACGATGGCGGCGATGCGGTCGAGCATCTCGCCCTTGGTGTCGAGCTCGCGGGTCTGCGCCGCGGCGAGCCCGCAGGCCGCCAGCGCCGCCACGCCCACCGCCAGCCGGGTGGGGGCCACAGTCATAATCCGCCGCATTGCCGTCAGTTCCTTATTTTCTGGGAGGTCGCGTCCGGGGGAGTGTAGCCGCGGATCTCCTCGGTGAGCGAGGTGTCCGAGGCCGATCCGACACCGGCCAGGCCCGCAAGTTCCAGCTGCAGCCAGATTCCCGTATCGCGGGACCCGGTGAAGCTGCTGACGTAGCGCCGCGCTCCGAGCCGCAGCCGCCAGCAGCAGGCACGGTACTCGAAGCCGGCGAAACGCTCCAGTTCCTCGTGGTTGCGCAGGTCGTAGACCTCGCGTGCGAACAGGTTCCAGGAGCGGGCGATGGGCCAGGCGGTCGAGCCGTCGACCTGGTCGAAACCCTGGCTGTCGCACCCGGTCGCCACCCCCGGCACCACGGCCGCCGGGTTGCACGGCAGCTCGACGCCCTGCACGAACTCCGGTATCTCGACGAAGCGCTCGTAGCGGTAGCTCAGGTTCACCACCGCATCCGCCGTCGGCTTGTACTGCAGGTTCACCTGGGAGCGCTCGCTGCGCTCGTGGTCGGGGTCCCACTGCACGCCGGCGTCGGCGTTCCAGTCCTCGAAGGCGGTGAGCGCGAGCTGCGCGACGAAGTCGGAGTGCGGCGCGGTGAGCGGCGTCTCCCCGGGGAGCGTCACGCGCGGGGTCGTAAAGTAGTAGCTCTGACCGATGGTAGCCGCCAGGTACTGCTTGCCGCTCTGGGTATCGAGCAGCCGGCTGGTGAGCCCCGAGGTCAACTGGTTGGCGTCACTCACGCGATCGGCGCCCACGTAGCGGTTGGTGCGGAACAGCTCCACCGGGTTCAGGTCCGGGAGCCCGGTGTCGAACACCGGCAGGCCGTTCTGGTCGCGGTATGGCACGTACAGGTACTCGATGCGCGGCTCGAGCGTCAGGGTGCGCGTGCCGTGCGCACCCGACTCGCGCTCGAACACCAGTCCCGAATCGACGCTCGCGATGGGCAGGGTGCGCGACAGCGAGGTGGGTGCGCCGGGCAGCGTGTCCGAGAGCTGATAGAACGTGCCGCGCCAGGCGAGCGCGGGCCGCAGGAAATAGCCGGGGCCGGTGAGGTCGAGCGATACGTCCGGAGTCAGGTCCTCGCGCCAGCCGACCGGCAACGGCGGTAACCCCGGGGCGCTCGGCGAGTGCTGGAAGTCGACGATCTCGGAGTCGAAGCCGTAGTGCACCATGCCGAGGAGCGTGAAGTCGCTGTCCGCCACGATGCGCGGCACGCGTGCGTAGGGGCGCTCGTCCACCAGCAGCGTGGTGTCGATCGTCTGGTACTGCTGCGCTTCCCCGTCGATGCTCCAGTGCTCGTCGCGGTAGGAGAGATCGGCGCTTCTATCAAGGAACGAGGTGCTGGTGCCGGCGGGGCTCTGGGAGAAATTCTGGAAGTACAGCACGTCGCTCACCGCCTGCGCATCGAGCGTCAGGCGCAGGTCCGCGGGCAGCTGCGCCACGTCGTTGAGCTGCAGGCGGTCGCGGCTGCCGCCGTACACCGCGTCGTCCGGCAGGTAGTCCCACTGCAGCTCGCCGTGCTGGTCCGCGGTCAGCCAGCGCAGGTCGCCCCCGAGGTCCGGCCCGCGCTTGGTGTACTCGATAGGCTGGAAGGTGAAATCGGCGTTGGGCGCGATGTTCCAGTAGTAGGGAACGGCGAGCTGGAAGCCGCTGCTCGAGGTGCTGCCGACGCTCGGAAAGAGGAAGCCGCTCTTGCGGTCGCTGCTCAGCGGGAACGACAGCCATGGCAGGTAGAGCAGCGGCACGCCGAGGAAATCCACCTGGGTGTCGCGCCCGGTGCCGACCCGGTTGCGCGTGTCGAGCGTGATGCTGTCGGCCTTGAGCCTCCAGGCCTCGTGATTCGCCGGACAGGTCGTGAAGGTGACCTTCTTGAGGCTGAGGACGCCGTTCGGCGCGAGCAGCATGCTGTCGGCGGAGCCGCGCGCGGCACGCTGCTTCAAGTCGAAGTGCGCCGCCTGGATGGCGGCGCCCTGCGCCGCCGAGTAGCTGCCGCCGGTGCCGGTCACGTGCACGTCCGGGTCGTCGTAGTCGATGCGCCCGTCGCTGCTGAAGGCCTGGTTGGGCTTGTCGATCTGCATCTCGTTGGCGCGCAGCTCGACGTCGCCCTGGCGCACCACGACGTTCCCCTTGACCGTGCCCTTGCCGTCGACGCCCACCTTGACGTCCGTGGCTTCGACGTCGATGGCGCCGACGCCGCGCGCCACGTGGGGCGCAGGCGCGGGTGTCGGGGGCTTGGCGGCCGGCGGCGCGGCGGCGGTCTGCGCCGGCAGCGCGAGCTGCGACGGGCAGGGTGGATCGTCGGCGCGCGCCGCCGCGGCGATGCTGCCGAGCGCGACGATGACGAGGCAGAATGGGCCCGGACGCAGCATTGGGAGCGGCATTATAATGGCGCGCCGCAGCGGCGCCGCGCCTTCGTGAGCTGCACCCGGAAGATCTGACACCCTGACATGCCCGAGAGCGACGCGCGCCTTGCGCTGATCGAAGAGTGGTTGTCGCGCGAGCTGCGGCTGCCGGTGGAGCGTATCGAGCCCGCCTCGAGCGACGCGAGCTTCCGGCGCTACTTCCGCGTGTTCGGCGAGCGCGGCACCTGGATCGTCATGGACGCCCCGCCGCCGCAGGAGGACGTGCGTCCCTACCTCAAGGTCTCGCGGCTGCTCGAATCGCTCGGTGCGCACGTGCCGCACGTGCACCAGGCCGACAGCGAGCGCGGCCTGCTGTTGCTCGAGGACCTCGGCAGCACGCTGTACCTCGACCGCCTCAGCGCCGGCGCGGACCCCGAGCCGCTCTACGACGATGCGCTCGCGGCGCTCGCCCGGATCCAGGTGCAGGGCGGGGCGGCGAGCCGCGAGCTCCCGCCCTACGACACCGCGGCGCTCGCGCGCGAGCTCGCGCTGATGCCCGAGTGGTTTGTGGCGCGGCACCTCGAGCTCGCGATCGGCGATGCGGAGGCGCAGCTGCTCGAGACGAGTTTCGCCTTCCTCATCCGCGAGGCACTCGCGCAGCCCGAGGTGTTCGTGCATCGCGACTACCACTCGCGCAATCTCATGGTAGTGCCGGGGCGCAATCCCGGCATCATCGATTTTCAGGATGCGCTGCGCGGGCCGGTCGGCTACGACCTGGTGTCGCTGCTGAAGGACTGCTACATCGCCTGGCCGCGCGCCCGCGTAGTGAGCTGGGTGAGCGGCTATCGGGCGCGCCTCGCCGCGGCGGGCGGTGCGGCGGGCGCGAGCGAGGCGGAGTTTCTGCGGTGGTTCGATCTCATCGGCGTGCAGCGCCACATCAAGGTGCTCGGCATCTTCTGCCGTCTCTGGTACCGCGACGGCAAGCGCGGCTACCTCGCCGACCTGCCGCGCGTACTCGGCTACGTGCACGAGACCTGCGGGCTGTATGCCGAGCTCGGTCCCCTCGGGCGCCTGCTCGCCGAGCGCGTGGCGCCGGCCCTGCCGCGCGCCAACGCGCGTGCGGCCGCGACGCGTCCCGATGCGGCGGCCGGCGCATGAAGGCGATGCTGCTCGCGGCGGGCAGGGGGGAGCGCATGCGCCCGCTCACCGACTCGCTCCCCAAACCGCTGGTGCCGGTCGCCGGCAGGCCGCTCATCGCCTGGCATCTCGTGGCGCTCGCGCGCGCCGGCATCCGCGAGGTCGTGGTCAACACCTCGTGGCTCGCGCACGCGCTGCACGCAGCGCTCGGCGACGGCGCGAGCTTCGGAGTGTCGATCACCTGGAGCGACGAGGGCCCGGTGCCGCTCGAGACCGGCGGCGGCATCTTCCGCGCCGTGCCGCTGCTCGGGCCGGGTGCGTTCCTCGTGGTCAACGCCGACATCTGGACGGATATCGATTTCGCGGGACTCAGGCTCGAGGAGGGGGCGCTCGCGCACCTGGTGCTGGTCGCGAATCCGCCCCACAACATGCGCGGCGACTTCGGGCTCGACGGCGATCTCGTGGTGAGCCGCGAGCAAGAGCGCCTCACCTACTCGGGCGTGGGTCTCTTCCGGCCGGAGCTCTTCCAGGGCTGCGAGGCGGGGCGCTTCCCGCTCCTGCCGGTCCTGACTCGTGCGATCGCCGCACGGCGGGTGCGCGGCGAGCTGCACCGCGGCGCGTGGAGCGACGTCGGCACCACCGAACGCCTCGCGGCGCTGGACGCGCGGCTGCGTGCGTTACAATGACCGCATGGCGCAGCTCAAAGGAGTCCCGATCGTAACGAGCGCCGCCGCGCCGCGGAGCGGCGAGAAATACGTTACCGATCAAGGCTTTAAAGCCATACGGGACGGCATCAAGGCATCCGCGGCGACCCCCCTCGCACCGCCCTCGCGAAAGCCCCCGTGGCTTCGGGCCCGCGCCCCGACCGGGGAGGGCTTTCAGGGAGTGAAGGCCCTGGTGCGCGAGCACCGCCTCGCCACGGTATGCGAGGAAGCCAAGTGCCCGAACATCGGTGAGTGCTGGAACGCCGGCACGGCGACGCTGATGCTGATGGGCTCGGTGTGCACGCGCGCCTGCCGCTTCTGCTCGGTGGACACCGGCAATCCGCATGGCTGGCTCGATGCCGCCGAGCCCGAGAACGCCGCCCGCACCGTCGAGCTCATGAAGCTCAAGTACGTCGTGCTCACCTCGGTCGACCGCGACGATCTGCCCGACGGCGGCGCCGCCCACTACGCGGCCTGCGTGCGCGCCATCCGCACTCGCTGTCCCGCGACCGCGGTCGAGGCGCTGACGCCCGACTTCGGCGGCGTGCCCGCCGACGTCGCCACGGTGGTCGATTCCGGCATCGCGGTGTTCGCGCAGAACATCGAGACCGTGCGGCGACTCACGCACCCGGTGCGCGATGCGCGCGCCGGCTATGAGCAGACGCTGGAGGTGCTCGCCTGCGCCAAGCGCCACCGCCCCGCGGTGCTCACCAAGAGCAGCCTGATGCTCGGCCTCGGCGAGACCGACGCCGAGATCGCCGCGACGCTCGCCGATCTGCGCGCCGCGCAGGTCGACATCGTGACTCTCGGACAGTATCTGCGGCCGACGCCCAATCACCTGCCCGTAGAGCGCTACGTGGCGCCGGCGGACTTCGATCGCTACCGCGCGACGGCGCTGGCGCTCGGTTTCCTCGAGTGCGTCTCCGGACCGCTGGTGCGCTCGAGCTACCGCGCCGAGCAGGCGCTCAACCGCAACAACGCCGGTCTCGACAACCGGAGCCTGACGCAGTGAGCGCGGTCGCCGCCTTCGATGCGGCGCCCGCCTCCGCAGCCGCGGCGCCGCGCGGCGCGCCGCCGGCGCCCGTGATCCGCCGCCTCGGGCTCGCGGAATACGAGCCCACCTGGCGCGCCATGCAGCGTTTCACCGCGGAGCGCAGCGCCGCGACCCCCGATGAGATCTGGTTTCTCGAGCACCCACCGGTATTCACGCTCGGCGCCAACGCCGACCGCGCGCACCTGCTCGCGCCCGGCGACATCCCGGTGGTCGAGATCGACCGCGGCGGCCAGGTGACCTATCACGGTCCCGGACAGCTGGTCGTGTACCCACTCATCGATCTCACGCGCCTCGGGCTCGGCATCCGCGCCTTCGTGAGCGCGCTCGAGCGCGCCGTGATCGGCCTCGCCGCCGGCTACGGCATCGTCGCGCAGTGCCGCCGCGGCGCGCCCGGCGTGTACGTCGGCGGCGCGAAGCTCGCGAGCGTCGGGGTGCGGGTGCGACGCCCCGGCAGCTATCACGGACTCTCGCTCAACGTGGCGCTCGATCTCGAGCCCTTCCGGCGCATCAATCCGTGCGGCTATCAGGGCCTCGAGATGACGCAGCTCTCAGCGCTCGGCGGTCCGCGCTCGGTGCCGGACTGCGCCGCAGCGCTCGAGCCGCACCTGCTGCGCGCTCTCGGGCTGCCGCAGCCTTAAGCCCGTGGCCGGCACCCGTCGGTCGGTACTTGCCGCGCTCGGCGCGCTGGCGACGCTCGCCGCCTGCGAGGAGCGCTCCGCCGCGACGCAGGTGCGGCTGCTCAACGTCTCCTATGACCCGACGCGCGAGCTGTACGAGGACTTCAACGCGGCCTTCGCCCGGCACTGGCGCGAGCGCACCGGCCAGCGGGTGCGCATCGACCAGTCGCATGGCGGCTCGGGCAAGCAGGCGCGTTCGGTGATCGACGGGCTGGCGGCCGATGTCGTGACGCTGGCGCTCGCCGCCGACATCGACGCGATCGCCGCCGAGGGGAAGCTGCTGCCGGTCGACTGGCAGAGCCGCCTGCCCGACAACAGCTCGCCCTACACCTCGACGATCGTGTTCCTGGTAAGGAAGGGCAATCCCCGCGGCATCGGCGACTGGGGCGACCTGCTCAAGCCCGGCCTCGCGGTGATCACCCCGAACCCCAAGACCTCGGGCGGCGCGCGCTGGAACTACCTCGCCGCCTGGGCGTTCGCGCGCGCGCAGCCGGGGGGCGATGAGGCGAGTGCGCGCGAGTTCGTGCAGCGCCTCTACCGCAGCGTCCCGGTGCTCGACACCGGAGCGCGCGGCTCGGCCACGACGTTCGTGCAGCGCGGCCTCGGCGACGTGCTCATCGCCTGGGAGAACGAGGCGCAGCTCGCGCTGCGCACGCTCGGCTCCGGGGAGCTCGAGATCGTGGTGCCGTCGGTGAGCATGCTGGCGGAGCCGCCGGTGGCGGTGGTCGACCGTTGGACGCAGCGCCACGGCACGCGCGCGCTGGCGACCGCCTACCTCGAGTACCTCTATACCCCGGAGGGACAGGAGATCGTCGCGCGCCACTTCTACCGCCCGCGCGACCGCCAGGTCGCGGCCCGCTACGCCGCGAGCTTTCCGGCGCTCAGGCTCGTCACCATCGCCGAGTTCGGCGGCTGGCCGAGCGCGCAGCGCACCCACTTCGCCGACGGCGGCGTATTCGACCAGATCTACGCGCCCTCAGAGGGCGCGCCCTGAGCGGCGCGCGCGCGCTCCACCAGGTTCTTCACCACCAGGGTGAGCCCCGCCAGCAGCGTGAGGAGCGAGGCCACCGCGAACGCACCCACGAAGTTGTATTCGTTGTAGAGGATCTCGATGTGCAGCGGCATGGTGATGGTCACGCCGCGAATGTGACCCGAGACCACCGACACCGCGCCGAATTCGCCCATGGCGCGGGCGTTGGAGAGGATCACGCCATAGAGCAGTCCCCAGCGGATGCGCGGCAGCGTCACGCGGAAGAAGGTCATCCAGCCCCCGGCGCCGAGCGTGATGGCCGCCTCCTCCTCGTCATTGCCGAGCTGCTGCATCAGCGGGATGAGCTCGCGCGCCACGTACGGGAAAGTGACGAACATCGTCGCCAGCAGGATGCCCGGCAGCGCGAAGATGATGCTGATGTCGTGCTGCTCGAGCCACACGCCGAACCAGCCGTGCAGGCCGAACAGCAGCACGAACACCATGCCGGAGATCACCGGGGAAATCGCCAGCGGCAGGTCGATGAGCGTGATCAGCACGCTTTTTCCCCGGAACTCGAACTTGGCGATCGCCCACGCGGCCGCGAGGCCGAACAGCGTGTTGACGGGCACCACCACCGCCGCGGTCATGAGCGTGAGACGGATGGCGGCGAGCGTGTCCTGGTCGGCGAAGCTGGCGAGGTAGGGCTCGAGTCCGTGCGCGAGGGCCGTGGCGAACACCGTGGCGACCGGCGCGATGAGCAGCGCCGCGAGGAACGACAGCGAGACGGCGATGAACAGCCAGCGCACCAGCTTGCTCCCCCAGGTGTTGGAGCCGGGACGCGTGGCCGCATCCGCCGCTGTGGCACCGCGGGGTGCGGCCGCGGGTCGTGGGTCGGCCATCAGCGCGCCGCCCGCAGCTGGCGCCGCCGGCTCCAGGCCTGCAGCAGGTTGATGGTGAGCAGCACGGCGAACGACATGAGCAGCATCACCACGCCGAGGGCCGCGGCGCCACGGTAATCGAACTGCTCGAGGTGGATGACGATGAGGAGCGGCGTGATCTCGGTCTGCATCGGCAGATTCCCGGCGATGAAGATCACCGAGCCGTATTCGCCCACCGCGCGCGCGAACGCCAGCGTGAAGCCGGTCAGCAGCGCCGGCAGCACGGTCGGCAGGATGATGCGGCGGAACGCGTAGAAGCGGTTCGCGCCGAGGGTCTCGGCCGCGTCCTCGAGGTCGCGCTGCACCTCGAGCAGCGCCGGCTGCAGCGTGCGCACCGCGAACGGCATGCTGATGAGGGTGAGCGCCAGCGTGACTCCGAGCGAGGTGTAGGCCACCTTGATGCCGAGCGGCTCGAGATAGCGGCCGATCCAGCCGTGGCGGGCGAACACGGTGGCGAGCGCGATGCCGGAGACGGCCGTGGGCAGCGCGAACGGCAGATCGACGAGCGCGTCGATGAGCTTGCGGCCGGGGAACTCGTAGCGCGTGAGTGTCCAGGCGAGCATGAAGCCGAACAGCGCGTTGATGGCGGCGGCGAGCGCCGAGGCCCCGAACGACAGCTGGTAGGAGCCGAGCGCGCGGCGGCTCAACACCACCGCCAGGAACTCGCTCCAGTGCATCGAGCCGGCCGCCAGCACCAGCGCAGCGAGCGGCAGCAGCACCATGGCGCCGAGGAAGAACGAGGTGAAGCCGAAGGTCAGCCCGAAGCCCGGCAGCACGCTCGGCTGGCGAAAGCTCATGATGCGCGGCGCCTCAGGGAGCCGCGCGGTGCACGATCAGCACCGGCCAGCGGCCGCCGTCGAGCAGCGGCGCGAAACGCTCGGCGAAGCGACGGATGTCGCCGACGCCGACCATGAGCATCTGCGCCTGGGCCTCCGCCAGGCGGCGCGCCAGCTCCGGCGCCACCTCGCCGGAGGGCGGCCCGGTGGGCATCTCGGCGCCCTGCACCGCCTCGGCCGGCAGGTGCCGCAGCACGCTCGCCGACACCGCGAGCGTCGCCTCGCGCACCGCCGGGTCGAGCCACTGGATCAGCACCCGCTGCGGCACGGCGGCGTTCGCCGGCAGCACCAGCACCTCGCCCGCGCCGTGCCGCAGCAGCCACTCGGCGCGCTGCGCGGCGTGCGGCTCGCAGCTCACCACGGTGGCGCCGACGAAGGGCGCCGGATCGGCGGGAGCCGCCTGTGCCGCGCCGAGCTGCGGCTCCGTGCGGATGGCGATGCGGGTCTTCATGCGGGCCGCCAGCGCAGCGAGCAGCGGCTCGCGGGCGAGCGCCTCGGCGGCGGGCGCGCTCGCGGCGCAGACGGTGAAGCTCGAGAGCGGCGTCGGCAGCACGTGTACCCGGCGCACGCCGAGCGCGACCTCCTGCCCGCGATGCAGCTCGAAGGCGCGCTGCTCGTGCTGCGTACGCGTCGCCTCGACGTAGGGCGTCGCGGCCGCATCCATGGTGGCGAGCAGCGGCGCGGCGGCGCCGTCGGTGAGACGCACGCGCAGCCGCTCGAGCGCGCCGCTGAATACCATCTCGTCGACCACGCCGCAGGCGATGAAGCGCTCGCCGAGCCCCGTGGCGCTCGCCGCCACCGCGACCTCCTCGGGGCGCACCACCGCGACCACCTCGTGCTCGCGCGCACTGCCGGGCGGCTCGCCGCCGGCGACGGTCGCGGCGCCCATGCGGATGCCGTCGGCGGTGCGGCGCGCCAGGAACAGGTTCGCGGCGCCGAGGAAGGTCGCGACGAAGCGCGTCGCCGGGCGTGAGTACAGCTCGTGCGGCGCGCCGACCTCGAGCAGCCGCCCGAGATTCATGATGCCGATGCGGTCGGCCATGGTGAACGCTTCCTCCTGATCATGCGTCACCAGCACCGTCGTGATGCCGAGCTCGCGCTGCACCGCGCGGATGGTGCGGCGCAGCTCCTCGCGGATCTTGGCGTCGAGTGCCCCGAAGGGCTCATCGAGCAGCAGCACCTCGGGCTTGTGGGCGAGCGCGCGCGCCACCGCGACCCGCTGTTGCTGCCCGCCGGAGAGCTGCGCCGGCAGCCGCTCGTCCATGCCTTCGAGGGACACCAGGCGCAGCAGCTCCTGGCGGCGCGCGCGCCGTGCCCGGGCGCGCATGTGGCGCACGCGCAGCGCGAACTCGATGTTGTCGGCCACGGTCATGTGGCGGAACAGCGCGTAGTTCTGGAATACCAGCCCGACGCCGCGCTTGCGGGCGGCGACCCGGGTGACGTCGCGGCCGTGCAGCGCGATGCTGCCGTGATCGACCCCGGTGAGCCCGGCGACCGCGCGCAGCAGCGTGCTCTTGCCGCTGCCGCTCGGCCCCAGCAGCACGAACAGCTCCCCGTCGCCGATATCGAGCGACACGTCGTTGACGACCGGAACGCCGCCGTAGAGCTTGGTGACCTGGTCGAGGGTGATCGACATCAGGCCATGCTACGCGGCCGGGCATCGGCTCGTCAGCTGCGGTGTCATACTGACTGCAGGATGCAGTCGGCGGCGCGCGTGGTGATCGTGGGCGGCGGATTCGCCGGGCTATGGGCCGCGCGGGCGCTGCGCCGCGCGCCGGCCGACATCACGCTGATCGACCGCTGCAACCACCATCTGTTTCAGCCGCTCCTTTATCAGGTGGCCACAGCGGGGCTCGCCGCCCCGTCGATCGCCGCGCCGCTGCGCCACATCCTGCGCGCGCAGCGCAACGTCACGGTACGGCTGGGAGAGGTGACCGACATCGACCCGGCGGGCAGGGTGGTCAGAGTTCACGGCGAGCGCTGTCCCTACGACTACCTGCTGGTGGCGAGCGGGGTGTCGCACGCCTATTTCGGGCACGAGGAGTGGGCGCGGCACGCGCCGGGGCTCAAGACGCTCGCGGACGCGCTGCACATGCGGGCGCGCTTCCTGAGCGCGTTCGAGCACGCCGAGAACAGTGACTCGGCGGACGTGGCGCGGGACTGGCTGACGTTCGTGATCGTCGGGGGCGGCCCGACCGGCGTGGAGCTGGCGGGCACGCTCGCCGAGATTGCGCGCCACACTCTCAAGCGCGAGTTCCGGCGCATCGATCCGCGCACCGCGCGGGTGCTGCTGGTGGAAGCCGGCGAGCGCATCCTGCCGGCGTTCTCGCCGGATCTTTCCGCGAGCGCACGCCGGCAACTCGAACGCCTCGGCGTCACCGTGCGCACGCGCGCGCCCGTCACGGCGATCAGCGCCACCAGGGTCGGCATCGGTGCCGAGGTGGTGCGCGCGCGCACGGTGATCTGGGCGGCGGGAGTGGCAGCGTCTTCGCTGGGACGCTCGCTCGGCGTGCCGCTCGATCGTGCCGGGCGGGTGCTGGTCCACCCCGATCTCAGTGTTCCCGGTCACCCCGAGATCTTCGTGGCCGGAGATCTCGCGGCGATCAACGGGCCGCACGGTCCGGTGCCTGGCGTTGCACCCGCGGCGAAGCAGATGGGAATGCATGCCGCCGCGGCCATCCGCGCGCGCCTCGCCGGCCAGCCGTCAGCACCCTTCAGGTATCGCCACCAGGGTCTGCTCGCCACCATCGGCCGCATGGCGGCGGTGGTGGATCTCGGCCGCGTGCGACTGCGCGGACTGCCGGCCTGGTGGTTCTGGCTGCTGGTGCACGTCTATTTTCTGATCGGCTACCGCAACCGGCTCGTCGTGCTCATCGACTGGGCGGACGCCTATTGGACCTACCGCCGCGGCGCGCGGATCATCGTCGGCGCGACGCGTCCGCCGCCTTAGGCCCCGTTTCAGTCGTCCCTGGTCACCGCCGGCATGCGCAGCCGCGCCAGCAGCGCCACGTAGCGCGGGTCGGGCTCGACACGCGTGAGGAGCGCATCGCGCCGCAGCCAGATGATGCCGGGGTCGTGCAGCGTCACGGCGCGGTCGAGCCAGGCGAGCGCCTGCTCGGTGTCGCCGAAGAAGCCGTAGGTCTCGGCGACCTGGAACTCCGATCCCGTCGACTTCGCCAGCAGCGCTTTGAGTGCCGCCTGCGCGTCGGCCAGGCGGTGGTTGGCGAAGTAGCCGAGCGGCAGCCCGAAGCTCCTCCAGGACGGGTCGGTCTCGGCCTCGAAGGCGCCGAGGGCCGCCTTGGCGTCTCCCTCGAGCAGCAGCGTGCGTCCGAGCTCGTAGTGCAGCCCCGGAAAGGTGTCGTTCTCCGCGATCGCCGCGCGCAGCATCGCTTCGGCATCGCGCGCGCGGCGCGCATAGTGCAGCGCCCTTCCCAGGTATTTGCGATGGATCAGATTGAGAGGATCGGCGTCGACGCTGCGGCGAAAGTGGCCGATGGCATCGCTCATGCGCCCGGTCGCGATGGTCAGGTGACCGCGGATCTGCTCGCCGAGCGCGTTGTTCGGATCGAGCGTCGCCACCTTGTCGAGCGCCGCGGCGGCTGCCTGCCAGTCGAGCGAGTACTGGATCTCGGCGACCGCGCGCGGCAGGTAGGCTTCCGCGAGCTGCGGGTCGAGCTCGATGGCGCGGGTCGCGGCGGCCGATGCCTCGTGGTACGCGACCCCGTTGGTCTCGAGGCCGTTGGCGGCGCGGCGCGTGTAGCAGTAGCCGAGCCCGGCCCACGCTGCGGCATAGCCAGGATCGAGCCGCAGCGCCTCGCGGTAGAGCGGCACGGCCTGCTCGAGATCCGGGATGGTGTCGCGCGCCACGCGGTACTGCGCCTGCAGGTAGAGGTTGTGGGCCTCGATATTGCCGGTGCGGCCGGCGGCCGCGCTCCCGACGCTCATCAGGGCGAGCTTGAGCTCATCGGCGACCGCGCGGGCGATGTCGTCCTGCACCGCGAACACGTCGCGCACGTCGCGGTCGTAGGTCTGCGACCAGAGGTGGAAGCCGTCGTCGGCGCGGATCAGCTGCGCCGTGATGCGCATGTGATCGCCCGACTTGCGCACGCTCCCCTCGAGCACGTGGCTGACCCCGAGCGCGCGCGCGATCTCGCCGACCGTGACCGACTTGCCCTTGAAGGAGAACGAGGAGGTGCGCGCCGGCACGCGCAGCTGCGGCACCCTGGTGAGCGCGTCGATCAGCTCTTCGGCGAGGCCGTCCGAGAAGTACTCCTGGTCGTGCCGCTCGCTCATGTCGGTGAACGGCAG
>JASHVF010000318.1 GCA_030039615.1 Gammaproteobacteria bacterium
GTCAGTGCTCCACAGATGGCCGAGAGGACCACCGACTGGTTGAAGATCAGGTTGGCGTCGGCCCGGTCCTTGCGTCCCACGGCGTGCGACACCAGCGCCACCGCGCCGACGCCGAGCATCTGGGTGAGCGCCATGATGATGAACATGCTGGTGCCGGCGGTAGCGACACCGGCGATGGCCGCCTCGCCGAGGCCCGCCACGAAGTACATGTCGACCACCAGGTAGAGAGTCTGAAAGAGCATGCCGATCGCGAGCGGCACCGCCATCGCAATCAGTTGTCCGGTGACCGGGCCTTCGGTCAGGTCTCGCATCGCGTACCCCTAAAAGCCAGGGCCGCCACATTAGATGAGGCCGGGCGCGCTGGCTACGCCGCAAGGGCGGCCGCGGCCGCAGCGCCCGGGCGCTCTGCCGACCCCCACTCCGGGAGATTGGCTTCGGGGGCGGATTCGGTCAGATTGAGCGACTTATGAACGAGTCTGCCCTGCGCCTCAGCGGCGTCGAGTCCGCCGCTCGCACCGCCGTCGCGGTGCTCGCCGCCATCAGCTTCTGCCATCTGCTGAACGACATGATGCAGTCGCTCCTGCCGGCGCTCTACCCGATGCTCAAGAGCACCTATCACATGAGCTTCGGGCAGATCGGGCTGCTCACCTTCACCTTCCAGTTCACCGCTTCGCTCCTGCAGCCGGTGGTCGGCGCGATGGCCGACCGCACTCCCCGCCCCTACTCGCTGGCGACCGGCATGGGCTTCTCGCTCGCCGGGTTGCTGCTGCTCGCCTTCGCCGGCAGCTACTCGCTGCTGCTGCTCGCGGCGGCCCTCATCGGCACCGGCTCCTCGGTGTTCCATCCCGAGTCCTCGCGCGTCGCCCGCATGGCCTCGGGCGGCAAGCACGGACTCGCCCAGTCGGTGTTCCAGGTCGGCGGCAACCTCGGGTCCGCGTGCGGACCGCTGCTCGCGGCCTTCATCGTGCTGCCCTACGGACAGTCGAGCGTCGCGTGGTTCTCGGCGGTGGCGCTGCTCGGAATGTTCGTGCTGTTCAACGTCGGCCACTGGTACAAAACGCACGGCATCACGCGCCTCAGGCACGCGGCGCGCACCCGCGCCATCGAGGCTTCCCCGCGGCGGGTCGCCGGCGCGATCGCGGTGCTGCTGGCGCTCATCTTCTCGAAGTACTTCTACCTCGCGAGCATCACCAGCTACTTCACCTTCTACCTGATCGAGCACTTCCATCAGTCGGTGCGCAGCTCGCAGCTGCACCTGTTCCTGTTCCTGGCCGCGGCCGCGGTCGGCGGCTTCGTCGGCGGGCCGATCGGCGATCGCATCGGCAGCAAGAAGATCATCTGGATATCGATCCTCGGCGTGCTGCCCTTCACGCTGCTGCTGCCGCACGCCAACCTCTTGTGGACCAGCGTGCTCACGGTGCCGATCGGCCTGATCCTGGCGTCGGCGTTCCCGGCGATCGTGGTGTACGCGCAGGACCTGCTGCCCGGGCGCACCGGCGCGGTGGCGGGCCTGTTCTTCGGGCTCGCGTTCGGCATGGGCAGCGTCGGCGCCGCGGTGCTCGGCAAGCTCGCCGATCACTTCGGCATCGAGACCGTCTATCAGATCTGCGCCTTCCTGCCGCTCATCGGACTGCTCGCGGGCTTCCTGCCCGACGTCAAGCACCACCGTGCGCCGCCGCCTGCGAGCGGCGCCGCGCTCGAAACCGCGGCCCCCTGAGGATGAAGCTGATCTCCGAGGGGCTGCTCGAGGAGCTGGCCGCGGCCGCGAGCGCCAGTCCGCGCGCCCGGACTCACTACAACCTGCACGAGTCGCCCGCGGACCTGGTGCAGCGCTACCTGGTGGTCGCGAATCGCGGCTCCTACTTCCGTCCGCATCGGCACACGACGCGCGCCGAGCTCGCGCTGATCCTGCGCGGGGCGCTCGACCTGATCGTCTTCGATGAGTCGCGCCGGGTCACGGCCCGCTACGCCTTCGGCACCGGCGCCGGCAACATCGCCTACGAGAACGGGCCCGGCATCTGGCACAGCGTGATCGTCAATCGCGACGCCACCACGTTCCTCGAGGTCAAGCAGGGGCCGTACGATCCGGCGACCGCGTCCGAGTTCGCGCCCTGGGCTCCGGCCGAAGGTGAGCCCGGCGCGGCGCGCTTCCTCGAGTGGGCACGTCGCGCCGCGCCGGGAGCGCGCGCCCCGTAAGTGCCGCGTCCGGCTACTGGCCGAGGAAGCCGTCCAGATCGCCGCCGCTCATGATGGTCTCGAGATAGCCGAAGGTGCCCGACTGCTGCACCTCGCGCGCCGCGGCGTAGAGTCCGGTGATCGCGGCGCGGTAGAGCGAGGTGGAGAGGCTGATGCGGCGCACGCCGGCGGCCGCGAGCTCGGCGACGCTGAAGGAGCGGCCACGGATGCCCACCATGAAGTTGACGGGCTTGCTCACGGCGCTGCAGACGGTGCGCACCGCGGCGAGATCCGGCAACCCCGGTGCGAACAGCACGTCGGCGCCGGCGCGCTCGAAGGCCTGCAGGCGCCGCACCGTGTCGTCGAGGTCGGGACGGCCGTGGAAGTAGTTCTCGGTGCGCGCCGTGAGCATGAACGGAAACGGCAGCCTGCGTGCCGCCTCGACCGCCGCCGCGACGCGCTCGACGGCGAGCCCGAAGTCATAGATCGGGGTGCGCGCATCGCCGCTTGCATCTTCGATGGATCCGCCCACCAGCCCCGCATCGGCCGCCAGCGCGATGGTCTGCGCCACCGCCTCGGGCGCGTCGGCAAATCCCCGCTCGAGGTCGCCCGACAGCGGCAGGTCGCAGGCCGCGGCGATCGCGCGCGCGTGCGCCAGCGCCTCCTCGCGGGTGATGCCGCCGTCGTGCCTGCCGAGCGTCGCCGCGCACGCCGCGCTCGAGGTGGCGAGCGCTTCGAACTCAAGTCCTGCCATCACGCAGGCCGAAGCGCCGTCCCAGACGTTGGCAATGACGAATGTGCCGGGTCGCTGGTGCAGGGCGCGAAAGCGCTCGGCTTTCTGCGGCTGGGTGGCGCTCACGCTAGTTGGGCCTGCCGGCGTATCCGAACGGATCGTAGCGATCGGCGATCAGGATCACCCAGGCGGAAGCCGCGGTGCTCGGAATCGGGTTGCCGTACCAGCCGAAGGGAATGAGATAGCGTCTGCTCGAGTAGAGATACGGCTCGCTGCCGACGGGCGTGGCCGGCTCCACGATCAGATTCGCGTAGTCGGCGGGCTTCCCCGGGAGACTCCCGCGGACATAGCGGTCGTAGCGCAGGCTCTGGATGCCTTCGAGCATGCTTGATTCGTCCGCGGCGAGCTTCGGGGCGAACGCAGTTGCACGGTAGTGCCGCATCATGTTCCGCACCATGACGATCGCTCCGGCGGTCCACTCCGCCGAGAGCACGCCCGCACGAAAATCACCCTCGGGTGTCCTGCCGTTGGAATCGGCGTCTGAATATCCCACGCCCGAGAGGGTTTGTCCCTCGCCATAGCCTCCCCAGTCCTTGAGCCGCTCCCACAGCCGATACGCCGCCCCGAAGCCGAACCAGGCGTCGATCTGCCCGGCCCCGAGCGCCGCCACGCCCCAGGTATTGACGTCCACCGCCCGCGGCTCAGGGCCAGGCCGCCAGTCGCTGCCTGAGCCGGGCTCGTTCGCGAACCCGGCGGTCGCGAATGCACCGTCGCGCCACGCGCAGGTGCGCAGGAACGACCGCAGGCCCTGCGTCCGCCGCCCGTCCGGCAGGCGGCCGCCGGAGAGCATCGCCTCGATGAGACCCGAGGCATCGGCGATCCGGCGCTTCGCATCGGCGCCAAGTGGCGCTTCGGCGGCAAGCTGCCGCGCGAGCGTGGCCTTCAGGATGTTGAGCCCCGCGAACAGCGACAGGTTGTTTTCGATCGAGACGAAGTACGGGCTCGCCGCTCCGCCCTGATTCCGCAGGGTGCCCGCCGGCGCGTAATAGACCGCTCCGCTCGGCGACTGCATGGCGGCAAACGCGCCGAGCACCGCGATGGCGTTTTGCGTGGCTCGCTCCGCGAAGGGTACGCACTTGCCGCCACGCTCCACGACATAGTGAAGATAGGCAGCCTGCAGCGGCCCCACCAGAAACGCCCAGGCGTTGTCGCCGGTAATGGGCTTCCAGTCGCTCCAGGAGAGGAAGCCTGGGCGGTAAAGGGGATTGTCGCCGGGAAGCGCGCCCACCGTAATGAAGCGCGCATAGGGCGGATCCCTGAGAGGGTCGGGAACGAGCCATGCCGGCGCCGTCATACGAAACGCATACGCAGAGCTCGGCTCGGTGACGCGAGTGCCGTTGTAGAGGTACAGCGAGCCGCTGGTGGTCGCACGGCTGCCGGTCGGCACGCCGCGGACGTGCTCCGTCAGGCCGAGCACCTGATTCTGATCGGAGGCCAGCCGGTAGGCATCGAGATCCAGAAAGTTGCTGAAGTGATTGCTGACCGCGCCGAGCACCACGGCGATCTGCCAGGTGGCGGCGTCGTATATGTTGGTGCCGTTGTGGACGTTGACGCGCTCGGTCTGCAGCAGTGCGCCCGCGCCGGTCTTCGCCTTGAGGGCGAAGTCGCCGGGATCGTAGTAGTCGGCCACCGCGCAGTCGACGCCGGGCTGTGCGCAGACGTAATCGCCCCAGTAGCGCTCGGAATCGGAGAAGCTGTAGGGAAGCACCAGACCCTCGAGCGCGCCGCCGGCCGCGCGGTAGAGAGCGCCGCCGTGCGTATCACGCCAGCTGACCAGGTATTCGTAGGTGCCGGCCAGCTCGTCGATGTCGGCCGCCGTCGCGGTGACCGCAGGGCAGCCGAGTGCGCCGCAAAGCAGCGCGCTCGCCAGCCGTGGCAGGTTGTATCCGCTGCGGGACATTCCTCGAACGGTGCGCCGTGGCTCAGCGCACCGCGAGCTCGACCTTTACGGTGTCGCCGCTGTCGGGCTTCGGCGCCGCGTTGACGATGAACACGCGCCCCGGGTCGACCTGCCCGTCGGAAAGCACCGCGTTCTGGATGGCGCCGGCGCGCGAGCGGCCGAGCTGCTCGAGCTCGGCGTCGGAGACCTGCACGTGCGCGATGAGCGCGGCTTCGAGATCGGTGTTGGCCGCGGCGAGCGCATCCGGATCCTTCTTCTTCGCCGCCTGCACGGCGAGCGCCGTGGCGGGGAGCGGTGCGTCCTTGCCAAGATCGGCGCGGAACTGATCGATCAGGAGCTGGAAGTGCGTGTCCGGGTCGGCCAGCGCAAGCTCGGCCGCCTGCTCCGGGTGCTTGCGGCCCTGGCGGCTGGTCTCGGCCCGCACCGCGAGCTCTCGCGCCACCTGCGCCCGCGCCAGCTGCGGCCGGTCGAGACCCGCCGAGGCGACGATCGGCACGTCGAGCTTGAGCTGCGGCCGCTCGATCAGGGCTTTCTTCATGCCGGCGAGCTGGTCCTGTGCGGGCTTGGCGAGCTCGGCGCTGCCGGCGGCGAATTCCACGATGTTCATGTGCTCGCCGCCGCCGAACAGGTGCCCGAGAAGTGCGAACGGCGCGGTCACCGCCTTCTCGATGAGATTGACGAACACCTTCCAGATGATCGGCCCGATGCGGAACGACGGATCATCGAGCGACCCGGACATCGGCAGCTGCAGATCGATGAGGCCGTTGCGGTCCTTGAGCAGCGCCAGCGCCAGCTTCAGCGGCAGGTGCATGGCCTCGGGGCTCTGCACCTCGGCGCCGAGCTCGAGCTGATCGACGACGAAATGCTGCGTGGCATTCAGCTGGCGCTGCTCGACCCGGTAGGCGACGTCGACCGAGAGCTTGCCCTTGTCGATCGCGTAGCCGACGAAGTACCCCGAATAGGGATTGACGATGGTCAGATCGAGATCCTTGAAGCTGAGCGTCACGTCGGTATAGAGCGCCGCCGACAGCAGGTTCACTTCGCCTGCGATGTGCAGCGGCGAGTAGCTCGCGAGCTTGCCGTCGAAGCGCACCTTGGCGCGCGATTTCGGATCGGAGGAGAGCCCGGTGACCGCGCCGTTGAGGGCCTGAATGCCGAGCGCAAAGCTCGGCTTGATCCAAAGATCGGTGTAGTCGGCCGAGCCGTTGATCATCCTCACCGCGCCGATCGACATCGGGAAGGGCGTCAGCGGCGCCGGCGAAGCCGGACCCGGCGCCGGCGCAGGCTTCCCCTTGTGCGACTTCGCCTTCGGCACGGGCGCCGCGGCCGCGGCATCCGGGGTGCCGGCGGCGGCGGCCGGCGGTGCGGGCGCCGGCTTCGCGCCAGGGGGCGTCAGCACCTGCGTGATGTTCACGCTCCGGTCGGGCGCGATGATCATGCGCACGTAAGGATCGAGGGCGGTGACGCTGCCGATACGCAGGCTCGCGGGACTGGAGCGGTAGCTGACGTCCGCGATGCGCAGCTCCTTCCACTTCACGAAATCCTTCTTCAACTCGTTGTCCACGGTGGCGAGGTCGGCGACCTGCGTATCGCCCTGCACGCTCAGATAGCCGTCGGCGTGTCGCTCGAAGTCGAGGTGCGCGCCGAGCTCCCCCTTGAGCAGCGTCATCGAGGTGTAATGCGCGAGCAGCGGCTGCAGTGCCGAGAGCGCCAGGTGGGCGGCCTCCACGTGCGCCGTCACGCTTCCCTGCCGCGGCGCCACCCTGGCATGCGCGCTGAGCCTCCCGGTGCCGTTGACGCCGGAGTCGAGCGCGATGTCGAGCGTGTCGTCGGGCGCGAGGCTGAAGCCGCCGACGTGCAGGTTGAGAGGACTCAGCACCAGGACCGCGGCGGGCTTCACCTGGCGGTCCTCGGCCGACACCTTGAATCCGCTGACCGAGATATCGGGCACCGATACCGTCCAGGGCGGGGCCGCGCCGCTCGCCGCAGATGCCGCGCCGCTCGCCGCGGATGCCGGCCCGCTCGCCGCGGGTTCCGGTCGGCTCGCCGGGGCCGTCGCACCCTCAGGTGCCGCGGAGCTCGCCAGCTCCAGCAGGTTGATACGGCCGTCATCGCCCAGCCAGGAGCGGATCTCGCCGCCCGTGAGCTGCACCTTGTCGACCACGACGGAGCGCCCGCCGAGATCGAGGTGCGTGCCATCCACCTCGAGCTGCGCGAGCGTCACATAGTCCTCGGCGCCGCCCCGCGGCTTCACGCCGAAGCCGCTGACCGTGACGCTGTGCACGTCGACCTTGAAAGCGAGCGGTGCGGCCGCCGCGGAGCCGAGATCGTATGCGCCCTTCACGGCGATGACGCCCGAGTCGATCTCGAAGGGTACGCTGCCCGAGAGGTAGCTCCACAGCGTGCGTGCCTTGACGTCGGCGATCTCGAACTCGCCGTGCGAGGCGAGCGGCGTCAGGTGCACCGTGCCGCTCCAGTCGAGCCGCTCGCCCTGCGGCGAGGCCGCATGCAGCGTGTAGGTATCGCCGGTCGCCGCGGTGGTGCTGAAGTCGCGCAGCTCGAAGGCGATCGGTGTGAGGTCCGCGCGGAACGGTGTCGGGCGCGTGCGATCCTCGAA
>JASHVF010000319.1 GCA_030039615.1 Gammaproteobacteria bacterium
TGCCGCCGCGGGGCAACCGGTGCCGCTGCGACCCGCGCCGCGCGCCGTTGCCGCGGCCAGGCCCGCGGCCCGTACCGCGGCTGCGACCGAGGAGATCAAGGTGATCGGCCTGCGGCGCCTGATCGCGCAGCGCATGAGCGAGGCGAAGCGCAACATTCCGCATTTCGCCTACGTGGAGGAGCTCGACATCACCGAGCTCGAGGCGCTGCGCGCGCACCTGAACGGCAAGCTCGAGCGCGGCGCGCCCGGGCTCACCTACCTGCCGTTCCTGGCGCTGGCGCTGGTGCGCGTGCTGCGGGACTTTCCGCAGTGCAACGCTCACTACGACGCCGAGCGCGGCGTGATCGTGCGCCACAGCGCGGTGCACCTCGGCGTGGCGACCCAGACGCCCGAGGGACTCAAGGTGCCGGTGGTACACAACGCCGACAAGCGCGGCCTGTGGGACCTGGCCGCGGAGATGCGCCGGGTGAGCGAGGCGGCGCGCAGCAACAAGGCGACGCGCGAGGAGCTCAGCGGCTCGACCATCACGATCACGAGCCTCGGCAAGCTCGGCGGCATCGCCAGCACGCCCATCATCAATGCCCCCGAGGTGGCGATCGTCGGCGTCAACCGCGCCGTCGAGCGTCCCGTGGTGTTCGAAGGTGCGATCGCGATCCGCCGCATGATGAACCTGTCCTCATCCTTCGACCATCGGTTCGTCGACGGCTACGACGCTGCCGCGATGATCCAGGCACTGAAGGAGTGCCTCGAGCACCCGGCGACGATCTTCATCGGCGGCTGAGAGCGCCGCGGCGCGGCTTCAGAGGTGATGCTCGGTGCCGCCGGCGTATTTCTTCTCGCCGGCCGTGACGCGCAGCGTGAGGCGGTTCTGCCACGGCGGCAGCGGGCAGGTGGCGAACTCATTCAGCGCGCACGGCGGGTTGTAGGCCTTGTTGAAGTCGACCGGCACGGTGGCGCCCTGCGGCAGGGGAATGTAGAGGAAGCGCCCGGCGCCGTAGCTCTCGTGTCCGCTGGTGCCGTCGGCGAACATGATGAAGAGCTCCTTGTCGCCCGGCTCTTCGAGCACCGTGTCGAGCCGCCACTCCTGCCCGTCCTTCGTGAACACCACGGCTCCGGGGGAGTCCATCTCGAGCTCCATGCCGAGGATGTTGACGATCTTGACGTGATGCACCGGCTGGTAGCGTTCGAAGCGCGCGTCGACCACCCAGTCGGTGCTCACCGGGAAGTAGTCGAGGCCGCGGAAGTCGCGACGGTGCGGATTGTCGAGATCGCGCACCCGCACGCCGAGATTGCCGGCGCGCTCGATCACGAAGAAGCGCAGCGCGCCGCAGCTGAGCACCGTGGGCGCGCCGCTGACATCCGCAGCGAGGTCGATGGCGCTCACCGGCTGTCCGTCGTGGGTGACGCAGCTCCCGGGGCGCGCGACGAAGCGCACCCGCTGAGCGCTCAGCACGAAGGATCCGGCGCTGTCCGAGAGCGCGGCATTGTCGAGCGTGAGCGCGTTGCCGGAGGCGCGCCCGAAGGTGTTCTCGCCTTCCTTGAGCCAGAAGAGTCCCGCGAGCGTCAGCCAGCCATTGTCGCTCGTGAGACTCGCGGCCCGCTCGCTGCGCCACTGCGCGACGGCGGCCTGCTCGCGCGAGAGCGCGGCGCCGTCGCCCGCGGCCGGGGAGCCGGCGGCGGGCCACCAGGGAGCGGCGAGCGCCAGCGTCAGCGCCAGGGCGCGGCACGGGCAAGCAGACAGGTGGGCCATGCGCCCTATGATGCCATTACGGCTCGCGCCCGAGGATCTCCTCGCGCACGTCGGCGATCTCGCGCGCCCGGGAGGGCGGGGCGTGCTCGCAGCGCTCAGGGCGCGGGCAGCGGCTGCTGCGCGGACAGATGATGCGCGCCGGAACGCCGAGCGCATCGCCGATCCAGGCGATGTTGAGCACATTGGCGAGCGCGCCGAGCGAGTGGGCCGCTTCCTTCGGGATGCGCGCCTCGCCGCGCCGGTGCAGGCACTCGCGCAGGATCGCGCCGACCGTGGCGCCGCTGTCGACGCCGTTGGCCTCGAGCGCCGGTGCCAGGTCGACGCCGACCGAGAGCACGTGCGGATTGCCGGCCATGTCGCGCACCCGGATCGAATGGCAGCAGTAAAGCAGCGAGCGCTCGCCGTCGCGCAGCACGGAGATCTGCGAGCCCGCTTCGCCGTGCTCGCCGTCGATCATGCGGAACACCGCCCAGTTGGGGCAGGGGTCGCTCACCTGCGCGAGATTGCCCCACGGCAGCGGGATGCCGTTGCCGCGGTACACGGCGCGCAGGTACCCGGGCGGATAGGCGTCGAAGAAGTGCCAGTAAGGGTAGGGCGAGACCTTGGTCATGCGGCGCATCACCACCGCGGGCGTGAGCTCGAGTTTTGCCCCGGATTCCACCCGGTGCTGCTCGCGCATCAGGAAGCGCCGGAACGGCAGCCTTGGGGCGAGCAGCGCGCCGGCGAAGAAACTGCACTCGAAGTCCCGCCAGGCGTGCAGCACGTCCTGCGGCTCGAGGCCCGCGGCGCCCGCGCCCTCGGGGCTGCCGGCCATCTCGCCGCCGGTGGCGTGCGGGGACTTGAGTCCGTCGCCTCCGTGCAGCACTTTGTGGGCGATGTGTGCGGCCAGGTCGAACTTGAGCCGGGCCGGATCCGACTGCAGTGCGCGGTTGGCGTAGACGATCCCCGGGGCCTCGAAGAAGGAGCGCACCATGCTGCGCACCTCGCGGTCCCGGTCGCGCGCCAGCACCGGCTTCCTGTCGAACCAGCGGATCTCGAGTCCGTGCCGCCGCGCGAGCCGCATCAGGTCCTCGACGCCGAGCGGGAAACGCCGCTCGCCGACGTTCTCGGCGGCCCGCTCGAGGTCGGGAAAGTCGTTGTGCGACATCTCCTGGTGGGAGCGGATCAGCAGGTGGGCGAACTGCCGGCCGCTGGTGCCGGTCTGAGCCAGCAGCTCCGGGATCGCAGCCTGCAGCAGGTTGCGCGAGAAGAGGAACGCGGGCTCGAACGGGATGCGCGCCACGGCGCCGCCGGAGGCGCCCGGGGCTGCCGGCTCGGGCTCGGCGCTCTCGTCGAGGAACCAGGCCGCGGGACGCTGGAACACCGCCGCCAGCAGCTCCAGGAGCTCGGCGGAGGGCCGGCGCTTGCCGCTCTCGATCATGCTCAGGTAGGAGACCGAGGGGGCGATATCGGCGCTGCGCTGGATACAGCGCACCGAGAGCTCCTCCAGCGTCAGGCCGTTGCGCTTGCGCAGCGAGCGCAGTTTCGTGCCGAGGAAGTGTCCGCGGCGCATGAGTTCCGGCATATGTCTTCCCGCTGGTCCGACGTCTGGTGTGAAATTAACAGTGTGAAGTTTCTACAGTCAAATTCCCTTCGGAGACGGGTATGCTGAAAGACATGGCTGGCAGCGCCGCAGAGCGGGTCTATTCCCGCGAGCCGAACGGGCCCCGGGTGGAGATCCTCGGCGCGCCCATCGAGCGTCAGGACGAGGCGCTGACGCCGCTCGCGCTGCAGCTGCTCGCGAGCCTGCACCGCCGCTTCAACCCGCGCCGCCTCGAGCTGCTCGCCGAGCGCACGCGGCGCCAGGGCGAGTTCGATGCGGGGGCGCTGCCGCAGTTCCTCACCAGTACCGCCGAGGTGCGCGGCGGCGACTGGCGCATTGCCCCGGTGCCGGCCGACCTCACCGACCGGCGCGTCGAGATCACCGGTCCGGTCGACCGCAAGATGATCATCAACGCGCTCAATGCCCCGGTGAATGCCTTCATGGCCGACTTCGAGGACTCCCTCGCGCCGACCTGGGAGAACGTGATCCGCGGCCAGGTGAACCTCGCCGATGCCATCCGCCGCACCATCAGTTTCGAGGACGCCGCCACCGGCAGGGTGTACCGGCTCGCCGAGCGCACCGCGACGCTCATCGTGCGCCCGCGCGGCTGGCACCTGCCCGAGAAGCACGTGCGCATCAACGGCGAGCCGGTCTCGGGCGCGCTGTTCGACTTCGCGCTGTTCCTCGCCAACAACCACGCCGCGCTCGCCCGCCGCGGCACCGGACCCTACCTCTACCTGCCGAAGATCGAGAGCCACCTCGAGGCGCGGCTGTGGAACGAGGTGTTTCTCGCCGCGCAGGATGCGCTCGGCATGCCCCGCGGCACCATCAAGGCCACGGTGCTCATCGAGACGATCCTCGCGGCCTTCGAGATGGACGAGATCCTCTACGAGCTGCGCGAGCACTCCGCGGGGCTCAACTGCGGGCGCTGGGACTACATCTTCAGCTTCATCAAGAAGTTCCGGAACCGCGCCGACTTCCTGCTGCCCGATCGCGCCGCCGTCACCATGGAGCGCCATTTCCTCAGGTCCTACGTGGATCTGCTCATCCGTACCTGCCACCGGCGCGGCGCGCATGCCATGGGCGGCATGGCGGCACAGATCCCGATCCGCGACGACCCGGCGGCGAACGAGGCGGCCATGGGGCGCGTGCGGGCCGACAAGCTGCGCGAGGCGCGCGCCGGGCACGACGGCACCTGGATCGCGCACCCGGGGCTTGCGGCCATCGCGCGCGAGCCCTTCGATGCCGTGATGCGCGGCCCGAACCAGCTCGGTGTGCTGCGCGAGGACGTGCGGGTGAGCGCCCAGGATCTGGTCGCGATCCCCGACGGCGCGATCACGGAAGAGGGGCTGCGCAACTGCATCCGGGTGGGCGTGCAGTACCTCGAGTCGTGGCTGCGCGGCAATGGCTGCGTGCCGCTCTATCACCTCATGGAGGATGCGGCCACCGCAGAGATCTGCCGCGCGCAGCTGTGGCAGTGCCTGCGCCACGGCGCGCGTACCGCGGACGGCGCGCCGGTGACCGTGGAACGGTTCGACCGGCTGCTGAGCGCCGAGCTCGACCGCATCCACGGCGAGGTCGGCGCGGCGCGCCTCACCCAGGGCGTGTTCCCGAGCGCGGCGCGCCTGTTCGAGCGGATGATCAAGTCCGAGAGCTTCGATGAGTTCCTGACACTGCCGGCGTACGAGCTGCTGAGCTGACTCGCCGCCCCATCACGGAGAGACCCGCATGAGCGAAAGCACCATCACCAGCCTGCCGCGCGCGCTGCCGAGCGCCGAGGAGCTGCGCCGCGCGTGGCGCGACGCGCCGCGCTGGCGCGGGGTAGAGCGTGGCTACGAGGCCGCCGACGTGGTGCGGCTGCGCGGCACGATCGCGGTCGAGCACTCGATCGCGCGCCTCACGGCCGAGAAGCTCTGGCGCTACCTGCAGGAGCGGCCCTTCGTGAACGCGCTCGGCGCGCTCACCGGCAACCAGGCGATGCAGCAGGTGCGCGCCGGGCTCGATGCCATTTATCTCTCGGGCTGGCAGGTGGCGGGCGATGCCAATCTCGCCGGCGAGATGTACCCGGATCAATCCCTCTATCCGGCGGACTCTGTCCCGGCGGTCGTGCGGCGAATCAACAACACGCTGCGCCGCGCGGACGAGATTCAGCACGCCGAGGGCGATGACTCGATCGACTGGCTGAAGCCGATCGTCGCCGATGCCGAGGCCGGCTTCGGCGGCGTGCTGAACGCGTTCGAGCTGATGAAGCAGATGATCGACGCGGGCGCCGCCGGCGTGCACTTCGAGGATCAGCTGTCCTCGGCGAAGAAATGCGGCCACATGGGCGGCAAGGTGCTGGTGCCGACCCAGGAGGCGGTCGCGAAGCTCATCGCGGCGCGCCTCGCGGCGGACGTGTGCAACGTGCCCACGGTGCTGGTGGCGCGCACCGACGCCGAAGGGGCGACGCTGCTCACCGCCGACGTCGACGAGCGCGACCGCCCCTTCATCGATAGCGCCAAGGGACGCACCCCCGAGGGGTTCTTCACGGTGCGTGCCGGCATGGCGGCGGCGATTGCGCGCGGCTGCGCCTATGCGCGCTACGCGGACCTCGTGTGGTGCGAGACCGCCAAACCCGATCTGGAGGAGGCGCGCGAGTTCGCCGAAGGCATACACGCGCAGTTTCCGGGCAAGCTCCTGGCCTACAACTGCTCGCCCTCCTTCAACTGGAAGAAGAAGCTCGACGACGCCACCATCGCCAGGTTCCAGCGCGAGCTCGCCGCGATGGGCTATCGCTTCCAGTTCATCACGCTCGCCGGTTTCCATGCGCTCAACTACTCGATGTTCGACCTGGCGCGCGCCTACAAGGCGCAGCAGATGACCGCATACGTCGCGCTGCAGCAGGCGGAGTTCGCCGCCGAGAGCGCTGGCTATACGGCCACCAAGCACCAGCGCGAAGTGGGCGCGGGCTACTTCGACGCCGTGACGCAGGTGGTGAGCGGCGGGGCCTCCTCGCTCACGGCCCTCACCGGCAGCACCGAGGAGCAGCAGTTCGCGCCGCACAAGGCGCGGCTCGAGAAAGTGGTGTAGCAGGCGCCGTCCGGCGGCAGGGAAGCTGCCGGGCGGCTTATTTCGCCGTCGGCATGATGAATTCGGGGCCGCGCGGGGTGGCTTCCGGCCAGCGCTCCATGATCGACTTCTGCCGGGTGTAGAAGCGCACG
>JASHVF010000320.1 GCA_030039615.1 Gammaproteobacteria bacterium
CGGAGCCGGCGGCCGCGGCCGGACGTAATGGGTGCTGGCGCAGGCGCCGAGGATGAGCAGCGCGAGCAGCGCGCCGCCGGTACGCAGCTGCGCCGGCAGGTGCGGCCGGCCTCTCACGGCTGCGCGCCGTGCACGCGCGCGGCGATCGCCGTGGCCAGGTCGTACACGGTCATGGCGTAGCGCGCGCTGACGTTGTAGCGCGTGATCACGTAGAAGTTATGAAAGCCGACGCGGTACGCCGGGCCGTCGCGCTGCTCCGCGGAGATGAGCAGCGCCGGGGTATCGGCCGGCAGGTCGAGGTTGACCTTCACGCCGTGGGCAGCCAGCGTGCCGAGCGTCTGGTCGAGCTCGAGGCTGTGCGGCTCGATCTCGAAGTTCGGGTCCGGATCGAGCGTGGTCTCGGCGAGCACCGGGCCACCGGGAGTCCAGCCGTGCTCGTCCAGGTAGTTGGCGACGCTCGCAAGGATGTCGTCCCAGTCGCCCCACAGGTCGCGCCGCTTGTCGGTGTCGGCATCCACCGCGTAGCGCCGGTAGACCGAGGGCATGAATTGCGGCACGCCGAGCGCGCCGGCATACGAGCCGGTCGTGGTGAGCGGGTCGAGGCCGTTCTCGCGCGCCAGCAGCAGGAACTGCTCGAGCTCGCCGCGGAAGTAGTTGCCGCGTTGCGGATAGTCGAACGCCAGCGTGGCGAGCACGTCGAGCACGTGGTAATGCCCGGTCGAGCGTCCGTAGAAGGTCTCGACGCCGATGATCGCGACCAGGTACTCGGGCGGCACCTGGTACTGGGCCGCGATGCGCTCGAGCGCCAGCCTGTGATCCAGCCAGAACTGCACGCCGCGGTCGATGCGCTCCTGGGTGAGCAGCCGCTCGCGGTACTCCCACCACGGCGCAACGCGCTCGAGCGGCCGGTTCATGGCCTCGATGACCTTCGGCTGCGGCTGCGCGTGGGCCAGCAGCGACACCAGCGCCTTGCGGCTCCAGCCGTCGTGGCTCGCCACCTCGTCGATCCACTGGGCGATCTCGGGCCGGCGCACGTCGAAGGGCGCCGCGACGGCTTCCGCGGGCGGCGCCGGCTCGGCCGCGGGCGGAGTCGGCTCGGCCGCCGCAGGCGCGGGCTGCGCAGCTGGCGGTTGCAGCGGCGCTGGCTGCGCCGCAAGTGGTGCGCAGGCGAGCGCGGCCAGCAGGGCGAAGCGGCGGCTAATCAAGAATGGCGCATCTCCTACGAGCCGACGAGCTTCCGCCGTGAGTAGAGCGCCATCAGAATACCGAAGCCGGCGAGGAGCGTCACGACGGAGCTGCCGCCGTAGCTGACGAGCGGCAGCGGTACGCCGACCACCGGCAGCAGGCCGGTGACCATGCCGGCGTTGATCAGCACGTAGACGAAGAAGGTGAGCGCGATGCTGCCGGCGAGCAGCCGCGCGAACGTGTCCTGTGTCTGGGTCGCGAGATAGATCGCGCGCCCGGCCACGAACAGGTAGAAGGACAGCAGCAGCAGCAGCCCGAGGAGCCCGAACTCCTCGCCCACCACCGCAAACACGAAGTCGGTGGAGCGCTCGGGCAGGAACTCGAGCTGCGCCTGGCTGCCGTTCATCCAGCCCTTGCCGAACACGCCGCCGGAGCCGATCGCGATCTGCGACTGGATGATGTGGTAGCCGGCGCCGAGCGGGTCGGTCTGCGGGTTGAGAAAGGTGAGCACGCGCTTGCGCTGGTAGTCGTGCATGAAGCTCCAGCCGAACCAGGCGCCCGCCGCGAGCAGCCCGAGCAGCGCGAATATGACGCGCAGGCGCAGGCCCGCGAGCACGATCACCAGTGCGCCGGCGACCGCGATCAGCGCGGCCGTGCCGAGATCGGGCTCGATCGCCACCAGGCCCACCGGCAGCAGGATCAGCCCGGCCATCGCCAGCAGCGACACCGTGCTCGGCGGCAGCGGCCGCTCCTGCAGGTACCAGGCACACACCATCGGCACGGCGAGCTTCATGAGCTCGGAGGGCTGGAAGCGGAACAAGCCGAGGTTGAGCCAGCGCGTCGCACCGAGGCCGGTGTGGCCGGCGGCGGCCACGATCAGCAGCAGCAGCACGCCGGCGGCGTACAGCCACGGCGTCGAGCGGCGCAGGAAGTTGGGATTGACGCGCGCCAGCAGCAGCATCGCCACGGTGCCGAGCGCGAGTCGCGCCACGGTGCGCAGCACCGTTGGCATGCTCTGGCCCGAAGCGCTGTAGAGCACGATGAGCCCGAAGACCGAGATGATCGCCAGCCCGACCGTGAGCGGGCCGTCGATCTTGAGCGCGAACAGCACGCGCGCCGCTCCGGTGAGGGTGCGCCGGGTGCGCGAGCCGTACGGCAGCTCCTCGTAGATCATGTGTGATTCGCCGCCGTGGTCACGCTCGGCGCCGCGGCGGGAGGCGCAGCCGGGATGGGCGGAGCCACGGGCGCGGGCGCCGCGGGGGCGGGCTTGAGCTTGCCGTCGGCATCGAGGAGATAAGCGTCCAGCACCTTGCGTGCCACGGGAGCTGCGCTCATCGAGCCGAAGCCCGCGTTCTCGACCAGCACCGCGACCGCGATGCGCGGGGCGTCCGCCGGCGCGAAGGCGATGAACCAGGCGTGATCGCGCAGCCGCTCGGCGACGGTGTTGGCGTTGTATTTGGCGTTCTGCGCGACCGTGTATACCTGGGCGGTGCCGGTCTTGCCCGCCGCCTCATAGGCCGCGCCCTTGAAGGCGACCCAGGCGGTGCCGCAATAGCGCGTGCAATGAGTGGTGCCGACCATGGCGTCGATCACCACGGCCCAGTCGGCGGCGGACACGCCCTTGATCGGCGCATCCGCGACCGCGGGGAGCCAGCTAACGTGACCGTCGGCATCGCGCATGCCTTTGACCACGCGCGGGTGAAAGCCGCGGCCGCGCTCGGCGAGGATTCCGCTGATGTGCGCGAGCTGCAGCGGCGTCACCAGCAGGTAGCCCTGCCCGATACCGATGTTGACGGTCTCGCCCGGGAACCAGGTCTGGTCCTCCGGCCGCTTGAACGCCTTGCGCTTCCAGTCCGGACTCGGCAGGAGGCCCGGCTTCTCGCCGCCGATGTCGATGCCGGTAGGCTGCCCGTAGCCGAACGGCTCGAGGAAGCTCGCTATGCGGTCGATGCCGAGCGTCGAGGCCAGCCGGTAGAAATATACGTCCGAGGAGCGCGAGATCGCCTCGGGCAGGTCGAGCCAGCCGCGCGGCTCGTCCTTGTCGGCGCGCCACACGTGCGCGCTGCCCGGCAGGTAGTACACGGCGTTGCAGAACACCTTGGTGTCGGCGGCGATCGCGTGATCGGTGAGCGCGGCGAGCCCCAGCACCGGCTTGATGGTGGAGCCGGAAGGATAGGTGCCGCGCAGCGCGCGGTTGAACAGCGGCCGGTCGATGTCGTTGGCGAGCGCGCCGTACTCGGCGGAAGTGATGCCGCGCGCGAACATGTTGGGATCGAAGCCCGGGAGGCTCACGAGTGCCAGCACGTCGCCGTTCGTGGGGTCGAGCGCCACCACCGCGCCGCGGTGGCCGGCGAGCGCGCCTTCCGCGGCGCGCTGCAGCTTGAGATCGATCGACAGCAGCGCGTCCTCGCCCGCCGAGGGCGCGCGCGTGCGCAGGATCGGCTGATACGCTCCCTGGCGCTCGACCGAGCGCCCCTGGGCATTGACCAGCACCTCGCGGTAGCCGTTCTTGCCGTGCAGCTGCTCCTCGTAGGTGCTCTCGACGCCGAGCTTGCCGATGAGGGCGGTGCCGGCATAAGCGGCGCGGTCGATGTGCTTCAGGTCCTCCTCGCTGATCGCACCCACGTAGCCGAGCGCGTGCACGGCCAGGTCGCCGTTCGGGTACCAGCGCGTCTGGCGCGTCTTGATGTCGACGCCCTGGAACTCGAAGCGCCGCACCGCGAAGCGCGCCACGTCGTCATCCGACATGTGGAGGCGGATCGGCACGCTGTCGAAGCTGCGGCTCACGGCGATCGTGCGCCGCAGCTCATCGACCTCCTCGCGCCGCAGCAGGCCGAGCGCCGCCAGCCGCGTGAGCGTGTCCCTGATGTTAGGCACTTCCTCGGGCACCAGCTCCAGCTGATAGGCGGGCTGGTTGGAAGCCACCACCTCGCCGTTGCGGTCGAGGATCAGGCCGCGCGCCGCCGGGATCGGCTCGGTGCGCACACGGTTGCCCTGCGAGAGGTCGGAGTAATACTCGTGGCGCACCACCTGCAGCAGGATCAGGCGCGCGATCAGGCCGAGCGTGGCGAGCGCCATGAGCGCGCCGACCGTGAGCGCGCGGCGGTCGAACATGCGCTGCTCGCGCCAGTGATCCTTGATGCGTACTTCGGGCATGGCTTCAGGCGAGGCGCCCCTCGCTGTAGGAGAGGATCGCCGCGGCCGGCGGCCACACCAGCGCGCCGGTGAGGCAGTGCAGCCAGCGCAGCGGGCTCGTCACCGGATGGCCGGTCCAGCCGTCGATCAGCCACAGGACGAATTCGTAGGACACCAGCGCCGCCAGCACCATGAGCGACTGCTGGAAGGCCGGCTTGGAGCGGATGCGCTGATGCTCGCGCACCGCGATGTAGGCGATGATCGCCAGCGCCAGCGCATGCTCGCCCAGCACCGGGCCCTGGAACACGTCCAGCATCAGTCCGCAGGCGAAACCGAGGCCGATGCCGCCGGCGCGCGGCGTGTTGATCGACCAGTAGAGCACCGTCAGCACCAGGAACGCCGGGCGCAGCACGTCGAGCCACATCGGCAGCGGCAACACCGTGAGCACCAGCGCGAACAGCGCCGTGAGCGCCATGCGCATGCGTACCTGACCGGCGGTCATGGCTGCTGCCGCGAGCGCGGCGGCGCATCCGGCGGCGGCTCGCCGGGCGCGGCGGG
>JASHVF010000321.1 GCA_030039615.1 Gammaproteobacteria bacterium
TTCCCGACGGCCATCGGCTCGGAGCCGCCGCCGGCGCTCCCGGTGAACTCCCGCGAGCACTGGCAGCGCACCCAGCAGGGTCACGCCGCCGCCAACCTGACGCCGCTCGTCGCAGCCAACCGCTACGGCCTCGAGCGTTCGCTGCAGGATCCGGAGGGGCTCTACATCCGATTCTATGGGTCGTCCTTCATCGCCGATCCGCTCGGAGCCAAGGTGGCAGAGGCGCCCGAGGAGGGCGATGCCGTGCTGGTGTACCGCTTCGACCTCGAGGCGACGCGCGAGCTGCGCGACAACTGGTTCGTGTTCCGCGACCGGCGGCCGGATCTTTACGGTGCGCTCACTTCGTTCGACGGGCACGTGCGGTAGGGCCGCTGCGCCGCGCTGCCTTGCGCCGCGCTGCCTTGCGCCGCGCCGCGCCGCGCGTGATGGTCCGCGGAGCACAAAGTAGATGTCTGTCTACCTTAGGCTCCGGGAGGCCCTCTGTAAGGGCTCAACGAGGCCGAAGTAGATAGCCGTCTACCTTTGGCTCCGGGAAGCCCTCCAGAACGGCTCAAGCAGGCAGAGGTAGACTCCCGTCTACTTTTGCCGTCGGGAGACTCTCAGGCGCGCCTGGGGCGCCCGTAGCGGCGCAGTTTCGCGCGACCCCGGCCTCATGGCCGGGGTCCTCTGCTGGTGGAGGCGGGGGGACAGCGCATCCGCGACTTTCGTCACGGGCCGGACTATGCCTTCATCCCTGCATGCCGAAGCACGCGTGGATGCGGAGCGTGTTATCCCGCGGTCTCGTAGTCCCGCAGAATCCTAGTATCAGCCCCGGCCCCGGCAGGCAGGCCTCGGCGGACCTATGAGTCTCTACAGGGCAGGCCTGAGGTTGGCCCTCTTCCTACCCCTCGGCGTTACCATGCCGCCCGAATCCGGGCGCCGTCAGGCTTCACCGATGTGAGCTCCGTTTTCACTCAGTCCTCACGGACTGAAGCGACCCTCGATCGAACCCCCGTCCGTAAGTCCTAGACTTCAGGATCTACGTACGTAGCTCTCTCATTAGTTCTCGCGCAGCGCTACCCGAGGAGCAGGGAAGACGCCACGCCAGCGATCAGTGACTCTTAACGCACCGGCCTGCTCGCACCGCCGGAGCGCGATCCTGTGAACGCGTCCCCCGAGACGGTCGCACAGGCACGAGCCGTTCGGAGGTCAGCTGCGGTTAGGCAGCCAGAGCGTAGTTGTCGTCGTTGGCAACTATGAGTTGCAGCGAGTTTTACGAGGGCACTGCGCCTCGGTACGCCCCTGAAGGTTCGTAACCCACGTCGAAACCGGTCGCCCCCCTCAGGTGTGCCCCGCCAGCATACCTCAAGCCGCAGCGCCCGCGCTCCAGCGCCGTCGTCCGCCTCAGCGCCCGCGCAGCAGCCGCGCCTTGTCACGCTGCCAGTCGCGGTCCTTCTCGACCGCACGCTTGTCGTGCTGCTTCTTGCCCTTGGCGAGCCCGAGCTGAAGTTTGGCGCGCCCGTCCTTCCAGTAGAGCTCGAGCGGCACCAGCGTGTAGCCGCGCCGCTCGACCGCGCCGATCAGACCCTGCAGCTCGCTGCGATGGAGCAGCAGCTTGCGGGTGCGCACCGGGTCCGGGGTCACGTGGGTCGAGGCGGCGGCCAGCGGGGAGAGATGCGCGCCGATCAGAAACGCCTCGCCGCCGCGCAGATACACGTAAGCCTCCTTGAGCTGCGCGCGCCCGGCGCGCATCGCCTTGACCTCCCAACCCTGCAATGCGAGTCCCGCCTCGTAGCGCTGCTCGATGAAATAATCGAAGCGCGCCTTGCGGTTCTCGGCGATGAGTCGTGTTGAGTTCTCGGCTTTGGTCATCCGCGTCAGCTAATGGGACAATGAGCCCATGCGGGAGGTCAAGCGCTCGGCGCTAGTCAATCAGCCGCCGGCCAGGCTGTACGCGCTGATCAACGACGTCGAGAGCTACCCGCAGTTCCTGCCGTGGTGCACGCACGCGCGCGTCGCCGCGCGCACGCCGCAGGAGATCGTCGCCACTATCGGCGTGCGGCAGGGCCCCTTGCAGGGCGAGTTCACCACGCGCAACGCGCTCAGCGAGAACCGCAGCGTCCGCATGCAGCTCGTCAGCGGGCCGTTCCGCACCCTCGAGGGGCTGTGGCTGCTGACGCCGGTCGAGGACGGCTGCCGCGTGGAGCTCAGCATGCGCTTCGCGTTCAAGAGCGCACTCACCGGACTGCTCTTCGAGTCGAAGTTCGCCGAGACCGTGGGCTCGCTGGTGGATGCGTTCGTCGCGCGGGCGCGGGGCCTCGAATGAACGGCGGCGGCGGCGAGCGTGCCGGCAAGCGCTGCCTGGTCGCTTATGCGACCCGCGAACGGCAGTACCTGTGGAGCGTGGAGCTGCCTCCCGAGGCCACTATCGCCGACGCTCTCAGCGCGGCGCGGCGTGTGGCGCAACGCGAGTCCGCCGGGCTCGATCCGGCCCTTTGGGAGAGCGCCCCGGTCGGCGTATTCGGCGAGCCGCGCGCGCGCACGGCGCGCTGCGAGGACGGCGACCGCATCGAGCTCTACCGGCCGCTGCGTGCCGACCCACGCGCACGGCGGCGTGAGCGGGTGCAGCGCGAGCGCCGGCGCCCGGGCGGCTAGATCTTGGGGAACTTCTGGATCGAGATGTCGTTGTCCGGCGCGCGCGGTGCGCTGTCCGGTATGTTGTCGCGCTGGAAGCTCGCGACCTTCTCGTCCTTGAAGAGCACCGTCAGGTGGCGCTGCTCGGGGCGCTGCAGGTGCCCGCTCTTGAAGTAATAAAGATAGTCCCAGCGATCCTTGTCGAAGATGTCCGGCACCATGGGCGAGCCGAGGAGGTAGCGCACCTGAGTGCGCGTCATCCCGACCTGCAGCTGCGCAACGGTCTTGCCCTCGAGGTAGTTACCCTGCTGGATATTCATGCGGTAGATGCAGCCCCCGAGCGGCAGCGTGGCCAGCAGCACGACGGTCAGGGCGATCGAAGGTAGGCGCATGTGTGTCCGTTGGAGGATAATTGAACGCCGGGAATCATACCCGATCCGGAGTGAAGCCCGTGGAAGGCAAGGACCTGCGGAAAGCCGGCCTGAAGGTGACGCTGCCGCGCCTCAAGATCCTCGAGATCCTCGAAGGCAGCAACACGCGGCACCTGTCGGCCGAGGACATCTACCGGACGCTCCTCGAGTCGAACGAGGACATCGGGCTCGCCACGGTGTATCGGGTGCTCACGCAGTTCGAGGCCGCAGGTCTCGTCACGCGCCACCACTTCGAAGACGGCATGGCGGTCTTCGAGCTCAATCAGGGCACGCACCATGACCACATAGTGTGTCTCGACTGCGGCCGGGTCGAAGAGTTCATGGACTCGGGGATCGAGGCACGACAGACCGCGGTCGCGCACAAGCTCGGCTTCACGATCCGCGATCACTCACTGATTCTCTACGGGCACTGCGAGCGCCCGAACTGCCCGCACCGCAAGCACAAGACCAGCTGAGCTAACGCCGCCGTGCCGCCGGCGGCCGCGGCGTCCTTACGGTATCTCCCGAGCCGTCCTTGGAGGGCGTGGCGGTCGCGCCGCGCTCGGCGGCGCTCAGCATGTCGCGCGCGTGCTCGCGCGCCTTGTCCGTCACCTCGACGCCGCCCAGCATCCGTGCCAGCTCCTCGACGCGCTCGGGCGTGGTGAGCTCGGCGAGCGTGGTGCGCGTGGTGCGTC
>JASHVF010000034.1 GCA_030039615.1 Gammaproteobacteria bacterium
GCTGCGGCGCAGGTGCGTGAGGAGCTCGAGCTTGGCGTCGTCGCTGATGCGCGCCTCGGGCCCGTCCACCTTGATGCCGGCCTGATCGAGCTGCACCAGCAGCCGGTCGACCGGTACCTTGAGGACTTCCGCGAACTGGGAAACGGTCACTTCCGCCATAGACTCACGCCTCGCTCGCGAACCACGGCGCGCGCGCCGTCATGATGAGCGCCGCAGCCTTGTCCGCCGCCAGCCCCTCGATGTCGCTCAGCTCGTCCACCGACTGCTCGGCGAGCTCCTCGCGGGTGCGCACCCCGCGCCGCGCCAGCGCCAGCGCGAGATCCGGGCTCATGCCCTCGAGCAGCAGCAGGTCGTCCGCCGGCATCGACTGATCGAGCGTCTCCTCGCTGGCGATCGCCTGCGTCAGCAGCACGTCGCGCGCGCGGTTGCGCAGCTCCTTGACGATGTCCTCGTCGAACTCCTCGATCGCGGCAAGCTCCGCCTGCGGCACGTAGGCGATCTCCTCGATGGTGGAGAAGCCCTCCTGCGCGAGAATCGTGGCGACGTCCTCGTCGACGTCGAGCTGCTTCATGAAATTCGCGACCAGCTCCTTGGCTTCGGTCTCGCTCTTGGCCTCGGCGTCCGACTCGGTCATCACGTTCAGGTCCCAGCCGGTGAGCTGGCTGGCGAGGCGGATGTTCTGCCCGCCGCGGCCGATGGCCTGGCTGAGCTTCTCCTCCGACACTGCGATATCCATGCTGTGCGAGTCCTCGTCCACCACGATCGACATGACCTCGGCGGGCGACATCGCATTGATGACGAACTGCGCCGCGTTGTCGTCGTGCGGGATGATGTCGACGCGCTCGCCGGCGATCTCGTTGGACACCGCCTGCACGCGCGAGCCGCGCATGCCGACGCACGCGCCCACCGGGTCGATGCGCGGATCGTTGCTCTTGACCGCGATCTTGGCGCGCACGCCGGCATCGCGCGCCGCGCCCAGGATCTGGATCAGGCCCTGGCCGACCTCGGGAACCTCGAGCTTGAAGAGCTCGATGAGGAACTCGGGCGCGGTGCGCGTCAGGAACAGCTGCGGGCCGCGCGGCTCGGAGCGCACCTCCTTGAGGAAGGCCTTGATGCGGTCCTGCGGCTTGGCCTGCTCGCGCGGAATCATGTCGGTGCGCGGCACGAAGCCCTCGGCGTTGGAACCCAGATCGACGTAGATACCGTTGCGGTCGACGCGCTTCACCACGCCGCCGACCAGCGTGCCGACGCGGTCGCGGTACGCCTCGACCACCTGGGCACGCTCGGCCTCGCGCACCTTCTGCACGATGACCTGCTTGGCCTGCTGCGCCGCGATGCGCCCGAAGGCCACCGACTCGATCGGCTGCTCGACGAAGCCGCCGACCTCGGCCTTGGGATCCATCTCGAGGGCGTCCTCGAGCCGCAGCTCGCGCTCCGGGACCTCCAGCTCCTTGGAGTCGTCGGCGAACACCTTCCAGCGGCGGAAGGTCTCGTAGTCGCCGCTCTTGCGGTCGATCGACACGCGCGCGTCCCACTCCTCGCCGTGCTTCTTGCGCGTCGCGGACGCGAGCGCGGCTTCGAGTGCCTCGAAGATCACTTCCTTATCGACGCCCTTCTCGTTGGAGACGGCATCGACCACCATCAGGATTTCCTTGTTCACTCTTGCTACCTCACGACGCCAGCCGCGCCTTGCCAATCTCTGCGAAACTCACCGCCACGCGCTGGCGGTCGACGTCGAGCGCGATGCCGTCCTCATCGACCGCGAGCAGCTGCCCGGTGTAGCGCCGCCTGCCATCGCGCGGCTCCTTCAATTCCACGAATACCCGCGAGCCGACGAAGCGACCGAAGTGCTCGCGGGTGCGCAGCACGCGGTCGAAGCCGGGCGAGGACACTTCCAGCGTGTAGGCGCCGGGCATCGGGTCCTCGACGTCGAGCAGCGCCGAGACTTCCCGGCTCACCCGCTCGCAATCGTCGACGCCGACGCCCGCGCCGCCGTCGATGAACACCCGCAGCAGCCCGTGTCCGCGTCCCGCACCGTACTCGAGGTCGACCAGCTCGTAGCCGAGCCTGGCCGTGAGGGGCTCGATGAGCGCGATCAGCCGCTCCCGCAAAGTCGTCGCCATTCGCCTCCGCGCAAAACAAAAATGGGCCCCAAGGCCCATCCCACAAAGTCCGCGTCCGCCGCCCAACAAAAAAGCCCCGCAGGGGGGCTTTCCGCTCATGCTGTCTCGGGGGTACCGCGCGTCGGACCTGCCCGACTCCCGCAGTACCAGCCACCCGTCCCCACCGGAGCGCGCAGCCCGCGGGGGCCGCGCATTCTACCCGAACCCGGCAAGCGGGGAAACAATTCCTTAAACTCCAGCCCCCGGAGCCTCAAGGAACCTGCCATGAACGATCATGTAAAACGCCCGCCGCTCTCCGCGCCGCGCGGCACTTCCCTGAGCTGCCGCAGCTGGCTCACGGAAGCGCCGCTGCGGATGCTGCATAACAACCTCGATCCCGAGGTCGCCGAGCGCCCCGAGGAGCTCGTGGTGTACGGCGGCATCGGCAAGGCGGCGCGCAACTGGCAGTGCTTCGATCAGATCGTCGCGACGCTCAGGCGCCTCTCCGACGAGGAGACTCTCCTCATCCAGTCGGGCAAGCCCGTCGGCGTGTTCCGTACCCACGCGGACGCGCCGCGCGTGCTGATCGCCAACTCCAACCTGGTAGCACATTGGGCCGATTGGGAGCATTTCAATGCGCTCGACCGCCAGGGCCTGATGATGTTCGGCCAGATGACCGCCGGCTCCTGGATCTACATCGGCAGCCAGGGCATCGTCCAGGGCACCTACGAGACCTTCGTCGAGATGGGGCGCCGGCACTTCGGCGGCAAGCTCGCCGGCAAGTGGATCCTCACCGCAGGTCTTGGCGGCATGGGCGGCGCCCAGCCGCTCGCCGCCACCATGGCCGGCGCCTCGATGCTCGCGATCGA
>JASHVF010000322.1 GCA_030039615.1 Gammaproteobacteria bacterium
GCCCGGAGGCGGCGCCGATCGACGCACTGCTCAAGCCCGGTCCCTACGACCTCAAGCCGCTGGCGCTCGCGGCGGCGCCGCTGGTGGACGGCTATTCGGAGGACTGGCCGCACGATCCGGCGGCCTGGAGCTGGTACCAGAAGGACGCGCAGCATCGCTGCGGGGTGCTCGCCGGAGTGTTCGAGCGCGTGCTCTATCTCGTGATCGAAGTGCGCGACGCGCACCCGGTGTTCGATGCCCCGGGCGCGAGCCCGCTCGACCCGCGCGGCACCGGTGACCGCGTGTGGCTCGGCTTCTCCGACCCGGAGGGCGCGCAGCGCCAGGTGTTCCTCGCCGCCACCGGTCCGGGTGCGGTCACGGCACGCTACATCGAGACCGGCGAGTACGGTCAGCAGCTGGTCGAGCTCGAGCCGCGCATCCGCGGCGCCTGGCAGCTGGTGCCCGGCGGCTATCGCCTGGAGCTGCGGGTGCCGCTCTCGATGCTCGGCGCGGATTTCGGCGTGCTGATCGACGATCGCGACGAACGCGGCGGCGAGCCGGTGAGCTATGGGAGCCTGCACCCCGACGACCTGCGCACCGTCGGCCACCTGCTGGTGGCCTCTCCCGATCTCACCGGCTACCTCGCGCAGTTCTCGCAGCCGGGGCTCAAGCTCTCGGTGACCACGCCCGGCGGCCAGGTGCTCTCGCGGGTCGATGCGCTCAAGCAGGTGGCGGAGCTCGCGCCGGCGCCGCCGCTGCTGGCGCGGCTCTACCGGCGCTTCGTCGATCGGCCGGGAACGCAGCCGCCGATCGAGGTGCGGGTGCCGATCGAGGACCGCGAGCGCCGCACGGCGATCGGCGAGCTCGAGGTGACGCAGACCCCGGACCGGTGGCTGCGCCTGCGCGACCGCGCGCTCACCCGCATGCTGAATTTCACGCTCGCGACCTCGGTCGTGGTCGTGATCCTCATGTTCGCGTTCGCCGCCTGGCTAGCGCTGCGCCTCTCGCGGCTGCGTGAGGCGAGCGAGTCGGCGCTGACGCGCACCGGGCTGGTGGCGAGCTTTCCCGGCACCGAGGTGCGCGACGAGCTCGGCGATGTGGCGCGCAGCTTCTCCACCCTCCTCGGCCGGCTCAACGAATACACCGGGTATCTGCGCACCCTCGCCGGCAAGCTCGCGCACGAGATCCGCACCCCGCTCACGATCGTGCGCTCCTCGCTCGACAACCTCGAGGCCGAGCAGGTGCCGGACTCCGCCCGCGCCTATCTCGAGCGCGCCCGCCAGGGGAGTGAGCGGCTCGGCGCCATCCTCCTCGCCATGGGCGCGGCCAGCCGCGTCGAGGAGGCCATCGGCGCCGCCGAGCGCAGCCGCTTCGATCTGGTGCCGCTGCTCGGCTCAGCGGTAGCCGCCTACGGCGGTGCCTTCCCCGAGCGGCGCTTTGCGGCCGAGCTCCCCGAAGGTCCCGTGATCCTCGAGGGAGCCCCGGACCTCATCGTTCAGCTGCTCGATAAGCTCATCGACAATGCCGTCGACTTCAGCCCCCCCGCGGCCACGATCACGGTGCGCCTCAGGCTCGAGCCCGAGCTCGCCGTGCTCGAGGTCGACAATCCCGGTCCCCCGCTACCTGGCGAGGCCCCGGGACGCCTGTTCGAGTCGCTGTGGCAGTCCCGCCCGGGCGGCGAGAGCCGTCCGCACTTTGGCCTTGGACTTTACATAGTGCGCTTGATCGCCGAGTTCCACGGAGGGTCGGCTTCGGCCGCCGACCTCGAAGGCGGCGGCGGCGTGCGTTTCTCGGTGCGACTGCCAAGACTTCCCTGAAGCCTCGCCGCGGCGGGTCAACTGTCTGTTCCCTGCTACATGGCTTTTGGTCGTGGAATCAGTATAATTTCCACACGGAAAGCACGGTCCGCAAAGGCTTTTACGCTCCTCAGCCGGAGCAGCTTCTGCAGCGTTGATGCATATAAGCAAAGCAGCTGAAAGGGTTAAAAAAAGAGAAAATTCGGGAATCGACGCGGGCACGGGTAAGACAGAGGCTAACTTTTAGCACTGTCAGGAACGCTTTCGACGCGTGGAGAAACACGCGGGCCTCGCGATAGAAGCCGGAGCTGCGCTCCAGACGTTTCAGCCGGGAAGTTATAGATGCTCGTGACGACGCGACAAGCCGGTGGCTGGTGCCGGGAACTCACTTGAGCCCGGAGTACGAGCGCACCGGTTGTAGCTGACAGCGATTCACCGGGTCGTTCGTGGATGAAGACCATGAAGCCCCGCTCTCAGGAGCGGGGCTTTTTTGTTTTTCGCCACTTTGTGACCGAATGCACGGGCCGGGGCGCGTGCGACCACGATGATTTGTCGGTTATGGGCGCGTCAGTGGCCTCGCCGGCTGGGTGTGCGTACCGTTGGGTCGCGATCGTCGGCGTGTGGCTCTCGATCGCGCAGCTGCCTGCGTGGGCCGGCGATACTCAGGTCTACAAGACCGTCGATGCGCAGGGAAACGTCGTGTACACGGATCACCCCAGCAGCGCGAACGCCCCCAAAACCTCCGTTCGTTTCCACGAGCCGACCGCCGCGGACCAGGCGCAGGCGGAGCGACAGCGCAAGGCGAACCAGGCGGCTGAGACGCAGCGCATGCAGGAGACCCTCGCCAGCAGCAGCGCACAGGCGCAGCAGCAGAAAGAGCAGAAAGACCGGCAGACGCGCTGCGAGAATGCGCGTAATCGCTACAACGGCCTGAAGGACGCCACGCGCCTCTATCAGCTCGATGCGCAAGGCAACCGCGTGTTCCTGCCGGATGAGGCGGCCGAAGCGAAGCGCACCGAGGCCCGCAAGGCGATGGATGCCGCCTGCGCCCCGTGAGGGATGCGACTCATGCGCTGCCCCAAGTGTGGCAACGAACAAGAGGACCCGACTCGCTGCGCAGGCTGCGGGATCTACTTCGACAAATGGCAGCAGCAACAGCGCCTCGGGGACGCGCGTCAACGCGATCGACTGCGCAACGAGGCACTTGCGCCGCGCTTTGGCCTGGGGAGCCTCGCGCTCGCGGCACTGCTCGCCGCAGCGGTCGTCTATCTGCTCATGCACCGGGCCGCGGTGCCTGCGCGCGCGGTCTCTGCGGAGGCGCGCGCGCCTCTCCCGGACACGACCTCGAGCGCACCCGCGGGGCTTGCGCCCGGGCGAGCGCAGGCGCCGCGCTCACTCAGCCCGCTCGAAGCTGCGCGCAACGCCACGGTACTCATCAAGACCGCCTGGGGGATGGGCGCGGGATTCATCATCGACGAGCAATGCCACGTGATCACCAACCGGCATGTGGTGGACAGCAACGGCTCCCGGGTCGCCAACGCAGTCGTACAGGACCCGGCCATGCGCGCCCGGATGGCCGTGGCACAGCAGCAGCTGCAGGCATCCATTGCCCGCGAGCAGCAACTGCTGCGCGGGCTCGCGGACGAACCGGGGATGAACACCGAGCGGCTGAACCTGCAGGCTCACATCGAGGCGATGCAGCAGCAGGCCGCCGACCTGCCCGGCTATGTCAGTCAGACCATCACCAGCCAGGTGGACAACGCGGCGCGCAGCGGCTTCACGGCAACTCTCGCTGACGGGACGGCCTACCAGGGTCTGCATGCGCACACCTCCGAGCAGGTTGATCTCGCGATGTTTCAGCTGCCGGCCGCGCGCTGTCCGCATGTCCTCATCGGGCGCTCCGACGGGCTTGCCCTCGGTGCCCGGCTCTACACCATCGGCAATCCAGTCGGCCTCGCGTACTCGGTGACCTCCGGCATTTTCTCCGGCGAGCGGCAGGAAGGTACGCAGCGCCTGCTGCAGACGGACGCCCCCATCAATCCGGGCAACAGCGGCGGGCCGCTGCTCACCGATTCGGGGGCGGTGGTCGGCGTCAACACGATGGTGGTGCGCGGCGCGCAGGGGATCGGCTTCGCCATTCCGATCGAGACCGCGCTGCAGGAGTTCCCGGCCGTGGACGCCGCGCGCTAGGACCCTCAGCCGACGCCGAGCTGCGCGAGGATGGTGCGCGCCGCCTCGCGTCCTTCGAACACCGCGGTCACCACCAGGTCCGAGCCGCGCACCATGTCACCGCC
>JASHVF010000323.1 GCA_030039615.1 Gammaproteobacteria bacterium
GATTTCACGGTGCGCACACCCGCGGCCTCGAAGGCCGCGAACTTGTGGGCCGCAGTACCCATACCGCCGGCGACGATTGCGCCGGCGTGGCCCATGCGCTTGCCGGGCGGCGCCGTGACTCCGGCGATATAGGCGACCACCGGCTTGCTCACGTACTTGCGAATGTAATCGGCGGCTGCCTCCTCGCCCGTGCCGCCGATTTCCCCCACCAGGATGATGCCCTCGGTACGCGGGTCGCGCTCGAAGAGATCGAGCACGTCGATGAAGCTCATGCCGCCGACCGGATCGCCGCCGATGCCGACGCAGCTCGACTGGCCGAGTCCGGCGCGCGTGGTCTGGAAAACGGCCTCGTAGGTAAGCGTGCCGGAGCGCGACACGATGCCCACCGTGCCCTTCTTGTGAATGAAGCCGGGCATGATGCCGATCTTGCATTCGTCCGGCGTGATGACCCCCGGGCAGTTGGGGCCGACGAGGCGCGTCGCGGAGCCGGCCAGCATCGCCTTGACGCTGATCATGTCCTTCACCGGGACGCCTTCGGTGATGCACACCACGAGCTCGACGCCCGCGTCCACCGACTCGAGGATGGAGTCCGCGGCGCCGGGCGCGGGCACGTAGATCACGCTCGCGGTCGCGCCGGTCTCGCGCACCGCATCGCGCACCGTATCGAACACCGGCAGCCCCAGGTGCTGCTGTCCGCCACGGCCGGGGGTGACGCCGCCGACCAGCCGCGTCCCATAGGCGATCGCCTGCTCGGAGTGGAAGGTGCCCTGCTTGCCGGTGAATCCCTGGCAGATGACCCTGGTGTTGCGATTGACCAGAATGCTCATGCTTTGCCTTTCGCGAGCGCGACCACTTTGCGGGCCGCGTCGGTGAGATCCTCCGCCGGCGTGATCGCGAGGCCGCTGTTCGCCAGCATGGTGCGCGCCTTGTCCGCATTGGTGCCCTCGAGCCGGGCGACCACCGGTACGCTGACGCCCACCTTCTTCACCGCCTTGATCACGCCCTCGGCGATCAGGTCGCAGCGCACGATGCCGCCGAAGATGTTGACCAGCACCGCCCGTACCCGCGGGTTGGACAGGATCAGCTCGAAGGCCGCCGTGACGCGCTCGGCCGTCGCCCCACCGCCGACGTCGAGGAAGTTGGCGGGCGCGCCGCCGTGCAGCTTGATCAGGTCCATGGTCGCCATGGCGAGTCCGGCTCCGTTCACCATGCAGGCGATGTCGCCGTCGAGGGAGACGTAGTTGAGATCGTGCTCGCTGGCACGGCGCTCCATCGGATCTTCCTGGCTCGTATCGCGCAGCGCCGCGAGCTGCGGGTGACGGAACAGCGCGTTGTTGTCGATGTCGACCTTGGCGTCCAGCGCGACGAGCGCACCCTGGCCGGTCACGATCAGGGGGTTGATCTCGATGAGGCTCAGGTCGTTGTCGACGTACAGCCGGTAGAGCGCCACGGCGAGCGCCTGGAACTGGGCGATCTGCGCGCTCTCGAGCTTGAGCCCGTAAGCGATCTCGCGCACCTGGTAGCCCTGCAGACCCGCGGCCGGATGGACGTTGACACTCAGAATCTTCTCGGGGGTACGCGCGGCGACTTCCTCGATTTCCATGCCACCCGCGGCGGAGGCAATCAGCGCCACGCGGCCGCGCTCGCGGTTGAGCGTCATCGAGACATACAGCTCACGCGCGATCTCGGAGCCGGACTCGACATACACGCGCTCGACGGGCAGTCCCTCAGACCCGGTCTGTTTAGTGACCAGGCGCGTGCCGAGCATGCCGGCCGCCGCCGCACCTACCGCTTCCGGATCGCGCGCCAGCTTCACGCCCCCGGCCTTGCCGCGACCGCCGGCGTGCACCTGGGCCTTTACCACCCAGACACTGCCGCCGAGCGCGCGCGCCGCCGCCGCCGCCTCTGCGGCGCTCGTCGCCACCTTGCCGGCGGGCACCGGTATGCCGCTCGCGCGGAACATTTCCTTCGCCTGGTATTCGTGCAGGTTCATGCGTTCCGCTGGTCCGGTTTCGAGGTAGGGTCAAAGCCCGCATTTTCGCGAAAACGGCCGGCACTGACCAGTCGTGCGATCCGCGTCGCGTTCGGCACGGTCGCGAAGATGCTAGAGTCCGGACGCCTGTCAACGGCCCGCTCAACGACGACGCCCTGAAAAATGCCGGCCAGCCTCGCCGCGCCCGCCGTCACCCCCAGCGACCTCGTCTGGCGGGTCATCGGGCTGCTCAACCTCTATCGGCTGTTGGTGCCGCTGCTGCTGGTCATCATGCAGGCGCTCTCCGGGTCCGCCTGGAGGCTGGTACCGCTGCACCCGCAGCTGCTGGTCGGCACCTGCGTCGCGTACTTCACGGCGGCGCTGCTGCTCATCATCGCGCGACGGCTCGAGTGGTCGAGCCTGCGCATCGTGGCGCTGGTCAACGCCAGCGTCGATGCCCTGGCGATCGCCTTCATTCTTTACGCGGCCGGCGGCGCCGCCAGCGGGCTGGGAATCCTGCTGGTGCTGCCGGTGTTCGCACTCACGGTGCTGGCGGACCGGCGCGATGCGTTTCTCATTGCCGCGGTCGCCGCAATTGCGGTGCTGGCGCAGCAGGTGTTCTCGGCGCTCACCGATGCGACCCCCGCGACCGACTATGTGACCGCCGGGCTCATCGGGCTGGCGCTGTTCGCCACCTCGCTGGTCACCTGGCCGGTCGCGGTGCGCCTGCGCGAGAGCGACGCGCTGGTGCGGCGGCGCGAGCTCGACCTCGCGAACCTCGCGCAGCTCTCGCAGTACATCGTGCAGCACCTGCGCGAGAGCATCCTGGTGATCGACGGCCAGGACCGCATCCGGCTCATCAACGAGTCGGCGGCGGATATCTTGAGCGACGAGAACGCCTATCCGGACGCCCTGATCGGCGAGGCCTCGCCCCGCCTGATGTTCCTGCTCGAGTCGTGGCGCAATGGAGCCGTACAGGGCGCGCCTGAATCACCGATGGATCCGACCTTCGTGGCGGCTGACGGCACGCGCGTGATCCGCCCGCATTTTGCCGCGCTCGGCTCGAGCAGCCCGGGTCCGGTGGTGATCTTCCTCGAGGACACCAGCATCCTCGCCGAGAAGGTACAGCAGTCGAAGCTCGCGGCGCTCGGACGCCTGAGCGCCAGTATCGCCCACGAGATCCGCAATCCCGTCGGCGCCATGAGCCACGCCGGACAGCTGCTCGCGGAATCCCCGAGCCTCACGGGCGACGACCGGCGGCTCACCGAGATCATCCGCACCAACGCGAGCCGCGTGAGCGCCATCATCGACAACGTACAGCGCCTCTCGCGGCGTGAGCCGGCGCGTCTCGAGTACCTGACGCTGTCGGCGTGGACCGAGGAGTTCCAGGCAGAATTCTGCGCCACGATGCAGTTGCCGCGCGTCCGGCTCGCCGTGGCCGGCAGCGCCGATCTCGAGGTGCGCGCCGACCCGGACCAGCTGCGGCAGATCGTCTGGAACCTGTGCGAGAACGCGCTCCGCCACGCCGTGCACGACGACCCCGCCAAAGCAATCGAGCTACGATACGGGCGCATGAGCACCAACGCCCGCCCCTTTCTCGAGGTCGGCGACCGCGGCGAGGGAGTGAAACCCGAGCTCGCCGAACGTATCTTCGAGCCGTTCTTCAGCTCCGGTCGCGGCGGCACGGGTCTCGGCCTGTTCCTGGCGCGCGAGCTCGCCCAGGCGAATGGGGCGACGCTGCTCTACGAGCCGCGCGCGGGCGGCGGCAGTGTTTTCCGGCTGGTGTTCGCCGACCGGCGCCGCTGGGATGCGCGATGAGCGAGCCGCTGTCCGGCGCGCGCAGCCCCGCCACTCAGCCGATCGTGCTGGTGGTCGACGACGAGCCGGACCTCCTCGAGCTCGTGAGTCTCACCCTGAGCCGCATGAGCTTCCGTACCCGCACCGCCCCCGATCTCGAGACCGCACGCCGCCTGCTGCGCGCCGAGAGCTTCGACCTGTGCCTGACCGACATGCGGCTGCCCGATGGCGACGGGCTGGACCTGGTTGCGTGGATCCAGGAGCATCGCCCCACGGTGCCGGTCGCCGTCATCACGGCCCACGGCAACGTCGAGCTGGCGGTGCGGGCGCTGAAGCTCGGCGCCTTCGATTTCGTTTCCAAGCCCCTCGACCTGGGCGTGCTGCGCAAGCTGGTCGGCAGCGCGGTGAAGCTGCGCTCCGGAACCGACGCGAGTACGGCGATCACCTTCACCGGCCCGCGGCTGCTCGGCGCCTCGCCCGTCATGGAGCAGCTGCGCGACATGATCGGGCGGGTGGCGCGCAGCCAGGCGCCGGTACACATCTCCGGCGAGTCGGGCACCGGCAAGGAGCTGGTGGCGCGCATGATTCACGAAAGCGGCGCCCGCCGCGACGGCCCGTTCGTCGCGGTCAACTGCGGCGCGATCCCCACTGAGCTCATGGAGAGTGAGCTGTTCGGCCACAAACGCGGCAGCTTCACGGGAGCGATCGCCGACAAGAGGGGGCTGGTCCAGAGTGCCGAGGGTGGCACGCTGTTTCTCGACGAGGTGGCGGACCTGCCGCTGCACATGCAGGTAAAGCTCCTGCGGGTGGTGCAGGAGAAGGCGGTGCGCCCGGTGGGCGAGGCGCGCGAGGAAAGCGTCGATGTGCGCATTCTCTCAGCCACGCACAAGAGCCTCGCGGACCTCGTGGCCCAGGGGCTGTTCCGCGAAGACCTCTACTACCGCATCAACGTCATCGAGCTGCGGGTCCCGGCGTTGCGTGAGCGCAGCGCCGATATCCCGGAGATCGCCGAGGCGATCCTCGAGCGGCTCGCGCGCCGGGCGAGTCTCGCCGCACCGCGCATCTCCCCGGACGCGATCGAGGCGCTCCAGGCCTACGCATTCCCCGGTAATGTTCGCGAGCTCGAGAACGTGCTCGAGCGCGCCCTGACGCTCAGCACCGGTGCCGAGATCACCGCCGAGCACGTGCGGCTGCGCTCGAGCGCGCGCCCCGCCGCCAGCGAACCGGCCGCGCCGGGCGGGAGCACCGGCCCGACGGCCGTCGAGGCCGGTGCCGCCCTCGGCACGCACCTCGAGAGCATCGAGCGCGATGCCATCATCAAGGCGCTGGAAAAGACGCGCTACAACAAGACGGCGGCCGCCAAGCTCCTCGGAATGAGCTTCCGGGCGCTGCGCTACCGCATCAAGAAGCTCGGCATCGAGTAGCTGCAGCGGTGGCGGCGCAGGTGACGTTCCTGGTCACTTTGTGACGCGCCCGATATCACCTGGCGTCAGTGTGCGACAGTGGTTACGTCAACCGGCCGGCGGTCCCGGTGGTTTCGGTCAATTATTTCAGGAGCTTACGCGGCGCCGGGACTCTGGCATGCAGCTTGCTTGAATTCGGTCGGGCGCCCTTTTTTGCGCCACTGAGTTTGTACCCAAAAAACTTTAGGAGTCTTCACAAATGAAGTCGTTGCAAAAGGGTTTCACCCTCATCGAACTGATGATCGTCGTCGCGATCATCGGCATTCTGGCGGCCATCGCCATCCCCGCGTACCAGGACTACACCATCCGCTCGAAGGTCACTGAGGGTCTGAACCTCGCGGCCTCGGCCGAGGTTGCCGTCGCCGACGGGTTCACCTCGAACGACATGGCGGGCGTGACGGCTGCTGCCAGTGCCTGGAACTCCGAGTTCTCGGCCACCAAGTACGTCAGCAAGCTGTCGATCAACTCGGCCACCGGTGTGATCACGATCACCTACTCGAGCAACACGCCGCAGATCAGCGGATCGACGGTGACCCTGAGCCCGTTCATCGCCTCGGGCGGTACTGAGACCGCGCTGAAGTCGGGTCTCGCTGGCCAGATCGACTGGGCGTGCTCCTCGTTCTCCGATGCGACCGCGACTTCTGAAGGCATGACGCCCGCGACCACGGGCACCCTGCTGGCGAAGTACGCTCCGACCCAGTGCAAGTAATCGACTCCTGATCTCTTAAGGAGTCTCCCGAGCCCCGGCCCTGTGCCGGGGCTCTTCTTTTTGGGAGTCCGCAAACCCAAGTGTGACGCGGACCCGCCCCTTCGGGCCCCTCGTCCCTCAGAATCGGCGGACATTTGACAATTGCGCCCTGCGGCTTCTCG
>JASHVF010000035.1 GCA_030039615.1 Gammaproteobacteria bacterium
GCGCCCTTGCCGTCGTGACTCGTGGCGCTCACGAGCAGCCAGGGAATGGAGCCGGCGTCCGGTGAGGGAGCCTTGGCGGTCAGCTTGCCGATCACCGAGCTGCCGTCGAGGTGCTTCCAGGTGGGTCCCGCCGAGTGATGCCCGACCAGCGCGCCCCGCGCATCGCGCAGCTGCGCCTCCGGTCCCTTGAGCGTCCATTGCGGTTTGCCGTCATCGCCCTTGCCGCAGGTATAGATCTGCGAGCCGCTGGCATGCGCCACGAAGACCACCTGCTCGGGCGCCGGGGCCTTGATGGCGTCGGGAACCTCCGGCCGCGCCGCGGGCTGCTGCGCGCCCGTCGTGCCGATGCAGCCGAGCAGGGCGGCGAGTGCGCTGAGACGCGCGGAGGTGGCGGCGGTGATCATTTGAGGATGCCTCGTGTCGGGTGCTGTTGGAAAAATATACCACCGCCCGATCTCCTACCGCTGGTAGTAGCTGATTGCGCCGTGTACAGGTCGCACCTCTGAAGGGGGGAACCGTGCCGCACGATCATCTGCGTTGGTCCGTCTCAGCCATCCTGGCGGCGACGCTGCTCGCACCCGGGCTCACGTTGGCAGATGAGGCGAGCGACAGTACCAGCCTGCAGGAAGTGCTGGTGACGGCGCAGCGACGCAGCGAGTCGGTGCAGGACATCGGCGTGGCGATCACCGCGGTGAGCGGCGAGGAGGTGCAGTCGCTGCGCGTGCTGCAGCCGCTCGATCTCGCGACGCTCTCCCCGAGTCTCTCCACCATGAACTCGCAGACCGACATCACGCCGCTGTTCCTGATGCGCGGCATCGGACTCGACGACTTCAACAACAACAACAGCAGCGGTGTCGGCACCTACCTCGACGGCGTGTTCGCCAGCTTCCCCGGTTTTCTGACCGAGGGACTGTACGACCTCGACCGCGTCGAGATCCTCAAGGGCCCGCAAGGCACGCTCTACGGCAAGAACACCGCCGGCGGCGCCATCAACATCATCTCCAAGGGGCCGACCGACACGCCCGAGGGCTACGTCGATGTGGACTTCAGCCGCTGGTACACGACCGACATCACGGCGGCCATCAGCGGTCCGCTGACCGACTCGATCAACGGCCGTCTCGCCGCCACCATGACCAAGCAGGGCGAGGGTTATCAGACCGACATCGACACCGGACAGAAATTCGGCAAGCTCGACCGCGGCGGCGCGCGCGCCCTGTTCGACTGGCGCCTGAGCGATGCGGCGACCCTGCACCTCAACTTCCACGCCGTGTACGACGATTCGCTGCCGTCCTCGCCGTCGACGCCGAACGTCGAGGCGCTGATCCCGCCGCAGACCTTCCCGACCGCGGGGCTGCTCGACAGTCCGCCCGGCGGGCAGTGGGTGCGGGTCGGCGGTCTGCCGCTCTACCGCAACGAGATCGGCGGCGGCACGGTGGAGACACTCAACGTCGACTTCGAGCCGTTCACGCTGACCTCGATCAGCGCCTACGACTACTTCTCCGACCACAGCCTCGATAACTACGACGGCTACCCTGCGGCCGACAACAACTGGACCAAGAACTTCCAGCAGTGGCAGCTCAGCCAGGAATTTCGCCTCGCTTCCCACAGCGGCGGCTTCATCGACTGGATCGTCGGCGCCGACTACTCGCAGAACTGGTATCGCTGCCGCGACGCGCTCGACTGGACGTTCGTCTACGGACTCGCCACCTACATCACCGATGCCGGCAAGGCGATCACCGCGACCAGCTTCATCCAGCGGGAGGAATCGGGCGGGCTGTACGCGCACGCGGACACTCATCTATCCAGCCGCTGGACGCTGGTGACCGGGGTGCGCTACTCGCACGATGAGGCCTCGTTCGACGGCGTGACGCTCGATCCGACCGGGCTCCTCACCTACGCGGCCAACGGCTTCACCGGACCCATCATCCCGAATACCGTGCTGGCCTCACTCGATGAGGGGCGTACCAACCAGAACTTCTCCTATCGGCTCGGGCTCGATTACCACGCCACCGACAAGGTGCTGCTCTACGGCAGCGTCGCGACCGGCTACAAGGCGGGCATCTTCTACGGCCAGCCGGCGCAGGTGAACGTCGACTGGGGCTACGTGCTGCCCGAGCGCAATTTCACCAGCGAGCTCGGCCTCAAGAGCCGGTTTTTCTCCGACTCGCTGCAGTTCGACGCGGCGGTCTTCGACTCGGTCATCCGCGATCGTCAGTCGAGCCTGTCGCTGTGGGCCGGCCCGGTCGGCACGCAGCCGCTGATCGCCGGACTCGGCAACGTGCCCGAGTCGCGCATCGATGGCATCGAGGACGAGATCGACTGGCGCCCGCTGCGCGGACTGCTGATCCATCTCGCGACCACCTGGCTGCACGCGCGCGTTACCGAGACGCTGACCAACGACAACGGGCTCGCGCTCTTCACGCCCGTGCCGGTCGGACAGATGCTGCCGGACGCGCCGAACTACAGCGGCAGCTACGTCGTGCAGTACGAGCATCCGGTCGGCTACGGTCTGGTGATGTATGGGCAGGCCAACGATCACTACATCGGCGCCATGCATCCCTACCTCGGCGACCCCACGGTCTTCGGCAACGGCCACAATCTCGGCGCGCGTCTCGGCCTGAGGAACCCCGCGCGCCA
>JASHVF010000324.1 GCA_030039615.1 Gammaproteobacteria bacterium
TGCTCATCGTTCCCGACCTCGCCGATCGTGGCGCGGCAGTCGATGTGCACCTTGCGCGTCTCGCCGGACTTGAGGCGGACGTACGCGTAGATACCCTCGCGCGCGGTGAACGACACCGAGCTGCCGGCGCTGCGCGCCAGCTGACCGCCGCGGCCGGGCTTCAACTCCACGTTGTGGATGATCGAGCCGACCGGCACGTGGCGCAGCGACATCGCGTTGCCGGGCTTGATGGGCGCATCCGCTCCGGAGCGCACCTCGTCGCCCGGCTTGGCGCCCTTGGGCGCGAGGATGTAGCGCCACTCGCCGTCCGGGTACTTGATGAGGGCGATGTGGCTGGTGCGGTTCGGGTCGTACTCGACGCGCTCGATGACGCCGGTGATGCCGTCCTTGTCGCGCTTGAAGTCGATGATGCGATACTTCTGGCCCGAGCCGCCGCCCTTGTGGCGCGTGGTGATGCGGCCGAAGTGATTGCGCCCGCCGGTCTTGTTCTGGTGGGCGGTGAGCTCCATGCGCGGCCCGCCCTTGTAGAGGTGCGAGCGGTCGACCTTGACGACGGCGCGCGTGCCGGGGGTGCGGGGCTTGTACTTGATGAGAGCCATGGAGATGAGTCCTGTCAGGCCTTGGCGCGGGCTTCGTAGTCGATCGTCTGGCCCGCGGTGAGGCTCACGTAGGCCTTCTTCCAGTCCTGGGTGCGTCCGGTGATGCGGCCGAAGCGGCGCTGCTTGCCGGGCTCGTTCACCACCTGTACGCCCGCCACCTTGACGTCGAACATGAGCTCGACTGCCTTCTTGATGTCGGTCTTGGTGGCTTCGCGCCGCACGCGGAACGTGTACTGGTTGTGGTTCTGCATGGCGAGCGAGGTCTTCTCGGTCACGTGCGGAGCGATCAGCACGCTCATCAGTTGTTCCCGGTTCACTGCAGGCGCTCCTCGATCAGCTTCACGGCGCCGACGGTCAACAGCACCTTGTCGTAGGCGGCGAGCGAGACGGGATTGAGCGAGCTCACCTCGAGCACCTCGACGTGCGGCAGATTGCGCGCCGCGAGCGCGAGCCTCTGATCCTGCGCCTCGACCACGATCAGCACCGAGGGGAGCGACCACTGCTTGAGCTGCGTCGCGAGCAGCTTGGTTCTGGGCTCACTGAGGGAGATGCCGTCGGTCACCAGCAGCCGCTCGGTGCGCGCGAGCTCGGAGAGCATCGAGCGCAGCGCGCCGCGGTACATCTTGCGATTCACCTTCTGCTCGAAGTTGCGCGGCTTGGCGGCGAAGGTCTTGCCGCCGCCGACCCAGATGGGCGAGCGGTTCGAGCCGGCGCGCGCCTGGCCGGTACCCTTCTGCGCGTACGGCTTCCTGCCTCCGCCCCTCACTTCGGCGCGCGACTTCTGCGCCTTGGTGCCGGAGCGCGCCGCGTTGCGGTAGGCGGTCAGCACCTGGTGCACCAGGGCTTCGTTGAACTTGTGGCCGAAGGCGGCTTCCGACACCTGCACCGTCGCCCCGCCATTCACTGACTTGAGCTGCATGGCTTACTTCTTCCCCTGCTTGGCCGGGTCCTTCGAAGCGGCCGAGCCGGCTTTGGTCGGAGCGAGGGTCTTGCGATTCAACCGCCGCGCCGCCTTCAGCGAGGGGCGCACGATCACCTGGCCGCCCTCGACGCCCGGTACGGCGCCGCGGATCAGCAGCAGGTTTCTTTCGACGTCGATTTGCACTACGCGCAGGCTCTCGGTGGTGCGGCGCACCGCACCCATGTGGCCCGACATGCGGCGGCCCTTGAACACGCGGCCGGGGGTCTGGCGCTGGCCGATCGATCCCGGCGCGCGGTGCGACACCGAGTTACCGTGGCTCGCGTAGCCGCCGGCGAAGTTGTGGCGCTTCATCACGCCGGCAAAGCCTTTGCCCATGGTGGTGCCGGTCACGTCCACGGCCTCGCCCTCCTTGAAGAGGTCGGCCTTGATCTCGGCCCCGGCCTTCAAGTCGCTCTGGTCGCTCTCGGTGAGGCGGAACTCGACCAGCGCGCGGCCCGGCGCAACTCCAGCCTTGCCGTAGTGCCCGGCGACCGCCTTCGAATAGAGCTGCGGGCGGCGCGTGCCGTAGGTCACCTGGATGGCGCGGTAGCCGTCCTGGTCCTTCGTTTTCACCTGCGTGACGCGGTTCGGAAGAACCTCGATCACGGTAACCGGCACTGTCTCGCCGGCGTCCGTGAACACGCGCGTCATGCCGGCCTTGCGGCCGACGAGTCCGATTGCCATTTCAGTCCTCTCACAAGCCACGCCCGGGGACATCCGAAAGCACGTCCCCGAAGCCCATGGGCATGAGCTAAGTTACTGAGACGACAGGAGATTTGCGCAAACCAAAGGCTTGCGCAGGTCTCGAGTGGTCTTGGAGCTTTCGTGCCCGGAGGGCTCTCCAACCTCGCCCGATGCCGCTTTACGCGACTGGCCTCCCGGAATCCGGGGGCCCAAAAGGGCGCGCAGTATAGGCGCGCGGGTGCCTTCAATCAACTCGGATTTTGAGGCCAGATCGAACGACGGATGGATGCGCCTCAGGCGCTAGACTTCGGGTAGAGCGCCCGGGCACAGAGGCGCGCCTTTTCGGGGGCTTTGCGTGGTTCGGCCTGGCCTTGGGTGGCTGGTGGGCGTAGCGGGAGCATTCGCCGCCATTGCCCCGGCGCGCGGCGATTTCGTGAGCGCCGTGCAGGACTTCAAAGCCGGTCGCTACGAGGCGGCGCGGGCCGAATTCCAGACGCTCGCCGAACTCGGCGATTCCGGATCGCAGTTCGATCTCGCCGCCATGGCGCTTCACGGCCAGGGCGGGCCGCAGGACCAGGGCGTCGCGGCCGGATGGCTCATGGCCGCCGCGGATAACGGCAATCGCACACTCGCACCCGAGAAGCTCGAGACCATGAAGGGGCGGCTCACCGAGGAGCAGCGCAAGGTGGCCGAGGACATCCTCGCCCGCTACGGCCGCGAAGGCCTCGCGCAGACGGTGTTGGCCTTGCCGGCGCCCGGAGCGTATTGCCGCGAGCGCGTATTCCCGAAGCTGCACCCTGCGCCCCTGGGCGGGGACGAGCACTACCCGTGGAGAGGGCGCCGCAACCTGCAAAACGGCTTCGTCACCATACAAATCACGATCGGAACCGATGGCGTTCCGCGCGATCCGCAGGTGTTGATGTCGGTCCCGAGCCCCGAGTTCGCTGCGGCGGCGATCGATACCTGGATGCCATCGCGCTGGGACCCTGCTCGGGAGAACGGCGCGCCGGTCGAGGCGAGAATCACCGTCAAAGTCGCATTCGAGCTGCGGGGCGGCGCCGGCGTGCTGTGGGACATTCCCGCGCTCAAGAAGATCCGCGAGGCTGCACAAGCGGGCAGTCCCTCAGCCGAATACGTGGTCGGACTCGCGGCAACCCTGGACCCCTCGCTGCACATCGCGAGCGGAGAAGCCCAGCAGATGCTGGTCGCTGCCGCGCAGGGCGGTCAGCCAGAGGCGCAGTACTGGGTGGGTAATCGCTTCATGACCGTCGGCTCCTGCGGCGGGGACGGTAAGAAGATGCCCTGGTTGCGGGCAGCCGCGCACGCTGGAAATGCCCCCGCAGAGCTGGCCCTTGCGCTGGATCTGCTCGAAGGCCAGCCGACGTCCGAGCAACTGGCCGAGGCCAGATCGCTGCTGATGCAGGCGGCCACGTCCAGCGATCTCTACGTCATGACGCACGTCGCAGCGCTTCTCGGTGCATCGCCACTCCAGGCGCTGCGCGATCCCGCCACTGCAAGAACGGTAGCCGACCGGATGGTAAAAAACGCCCCGGAGGCGGACCCCCAGCTGTTCGAGGCGGCCGCAGCGGCCTGTGCCGCCCATGGTGATTTCCGGCCCGCGGCCTCGAGGGAAGAGACCGCGATCGAGCAGGCCACGCTGCTCGGCTGGAACACGGCGCAAATGCAGGAGCGGCTGGCGCTGTACCGCAGATCGCAGGCCTGGACCGGTGATCTGTTCAAGTAGCGTTCAGAAGATTCCGACTTTCACGGTCGCCGCGTCGAGGACGCCTAAGCACTGGCCGTCGGCGCTCGCAAAGAGCCAGTGAGCGCCCAAATGGCTCGGCTGGTCGAGGCGACCGCCGGGGGCCAGCGTGGCATAGAGCGCGCGGTTGCCTGCCTGGTTCAGCCAGTAGAACTTCACGCTCTCGGCACTCTTGTTTACGACCGTGACGGTCGCCGGCTCCGCGGTCGGGCGGGACGGAAAGTCCATCTCGTGGCTGCACCGTTCCGCGATCGGAAGCGTCGCGCACGCGCGCACCGCACCCGTCGGCTGCTGGGGCTGGATGGCGCAGGCGATGCCGTAATCGGCCGTCGGCGGGCTCACCGGCGCGGGCGGGAGAGCCGCGCTGGCGGGAGCGGGTGTCACGGCCACCTGGGGAAGCTGCGCGGGAGCGCTGCGCACCGGGTGGAGGTGCATCCGGCCGTCCGCACCCCGTTTCGATACGTATGACGGGCCCGATGGGGTCACGCTCGTCGTCTCGCTGCCAGGCGGCATGGGGGGCGACCTTTTCGTCGCGGCTATCGCCGCGAGCACCACGAGGGCGGCTGCGATGAGCATTGCCATCACCACGGCCCCGTTGCCTCCATGGAGGGCGGCTTCGGACGTCGGGCGAGCCCCGCCCCCTGCTGCTGGTGTGGCGGCGGCCGGTGGTTGCGACAGATAGTCGCGCAGCCAGTCGGCATCATCGGTATCGAGCACCAGGTGGCCTTCCGGGCGCCGCCGGTTGCCGGCGAACTGGTCGGGCGAAGCCGTCCAGATGTCGACGGACTTCAGTCCCAGCAGCGCGTGCAGCGGATCCCGGCGCGTGCTCACGTCCTGGATGCGGTCGTAGCGGATGACATTCGAGGTCCGCGACAGCACGCCGGAGTCGATGGTGAGATTGCGGTCCGTGACGACGAACGAGTACCACTTGAAGTTGAGCACGGCGCGCACGACCAGAAAGGCCGCGAAGAGGTAGATGAACGCCGCGAGGTGCGCGCCCGAGGCCGGATTGCACGCATGGCCGCCACAGGTCGCACCCGGGAGACTCGTCACGAGCTGCACGATCGAGCCGAGCACCACCACGAGCAGCACGACCACGAGACTGCGCAAGGCGATGTACCAGAACGCCCGCGACGGCAGGCCCAGCTGGGTATTGAGGGGGATCATCGGAGTACGTCCCTCGTCGACAGCGATCGAGGCGCGCATCTGAATCCCGCCCGCGCCTCGCTGCTGCGCTCGCCGTCACAGTCACGGCAACGGTCGGGATATATTACATAATCAGCTACATCCCGAACGTGTCGCGCAGGAGTTTCTCGCTGCGGCTCAGCATCTCCTTCCTGGCCGCCGAGTCATCGAGCTTATGGTCGAGGCCCTCGAAGGTAACCAGTGTGACCTTCGCGCCTGCGGACTTGAGGGCCGACTCCATGCGCTGCGACTGCTCAATGTTCACATTGAGGTCCATCGTGCCGTGAAAGAGCAGCACAGGCGCGCGGAGCCGGTCTGCGTGCTGAGCGGGGGATCCCTCGCGCACGTGCGGCCCCTCGCCGACGTACTCGCTGACGTACTCGAAGTCGGCCCAGCGACGTCGCTCCTCCTTGAGCAGGTTGAGGTCGGTCACGGGAGCGATCGCGACCACGGCCTTGAAGAGGGCCGGGTCCTCGACTGCGGACTGCAGCGCCGCGTAGCCGCCGTACGACCAGCCAACGATTGCGAGCTTGCCGGGGTCTGCGCCCTCTTTGACGAGCCAGCGGCCGCCGTCGAGCACATCCCCGATCGCCAGCTTCCAGGAACGGAACCCGTTGTGGGCGAACCAGCTGTCTCCGTAGCCCCAGGAGCCGCGGAAGTTCGGCCGCAGCACGGCAAAGCCGCGGTTGGCAAAGAATTGCGACAGCCAGTCAAAGCCCCACACGTCGCGGGAATCCGGACCGCCGTGCGGCATGACGATCGCCGGGAGTCCCTTCACGCTTTCCACTCCGGGCGGCAGGGTCAGGTAGCCGGGAATCTCGGTGCCGTCCGCGGCCGCATAGGTCACCGGCTTCACGGTGGCGAGCTTCACGCCCTCGAGCTGGTTACGCACCACGAAGAGCGTCTGCAGCTGACGGGACTTCTTGTCGAACAGGTAGTAGACGCCGGGATCCGTGTCGGTGCTCGTCTGCACGAGCAGGCGGCTTTCGTCCACGCTCGCCCCGATCACGTGAGGCGCGACGTGCAGCGCGCGCGCAAGCGACTCGATGAGCGCCTTCACGTCCGGCGCGAAGTACTCGGTATGGCGGAACTCGGTGTAGTAGGTTGCACCGACCACGCGGTGCTGCCGCCCAAGCGTGACCAGCCCTGCGACGTCGACCTGCGGGTTGGCGTAGACCAGCTGCTCGGCGCGGCCCGGATCGAGCGCCACGCTGTAGAGCGCCATGCGACCGTCGAGCTTCTTGAACCCGTAGGCTACGTTGCGCTCCGGATCGACCGCGCGCGGCTCGAAGCCGCTGTCGTCCTTGGTCTGAAACGTGCTGAGCGGCAGCAGATCCTCCGAACCCGGCGGGTGAAAGTTGTACTGGATGACGCCCGTGATGCCGCGGCCGGTGATCTCGCCGTTGGCGACGATGCGCACATGACCGTGTCCGTCGCTGATGTAGCCGATGGCATCGCGGCGCGGCGGCTCCACCCGATGAGAATCGCGGGTGCGCGTGTCGACCTCGTCGACCCCGAGGCCCGTCTCGGCGGAGCCGAAACGGGTGCCGATCTTGTCGTTCGCGCCATAAACACGCGTCATGAGCACCGAGGCGTCGGTCTCCGGCAGCCAATCGATCACCTCACCGCCCCCGAGGATGAGCCCGTGTGTGCGGGAGGTCTGCTCATTGCTGAGCTGCCTGGGATTGGACCCGTCGGCGTTCACCGCGACGACACGGGTAAAGGGCAGGACGCCGAGCGCCGCATCGTTGGCGAGCAGGTAGATGTCGCATACCAGCCGGTCGTTCGAGACCCAGCCGCACCGTTCCAGCCGCTCGGGACTGCCGCTCGCGGCTATGGCCGGCTTCGGCTTCGCATCCTTGGCGAGGCTCAGCGTGTAGACGATCGATCCCTGGCCCTGGCCCGGGGCGATCCAGGCGAGGCTCTGGCCGTCCGGAGACAGCGCGAGGTCGCTGACACTGGGCCGGGCTCCGAAGGCCGCGGCCGCATCGAAAGGCGCCGGATCGGCCGCCGCGTACGCAGCGTGCAGGCATAACCCGACCCCGGCGAGCGTGAGTCTGCGCATGGTTCCCCCCGTTCCCCAAGCTCTGTCGTCAACACGCGGCGCATCTCATGGGACGCTTGCGGGAGTCACGCGCAGCGCCGAAATTGCCGCAGGCAATTTCGGCCAATCAGATCAATTGAGTTTGATCTGAACGTCGACGCCGGCCGGGAGCTCGAGCTTCATGAGCGCGTCCACCGTCTTGTCGGTGGGGTTCATGATGTCCATGAGGCGCTTGTGGGTGCGCAGCTCGAACTGGTCGCGCGCGTCCTTGTCGGCGTGCGGCGAGATGAGCACGGTGAAGCGCTCCATCTTGGTCGGTAGCGGCACCGGGCCCTTGACGGTCGCGCCGGTGCGCTTGGCCGTCTCGACGATCTCGCGTGCGGAGCTGTCGATCAGGCGATGGTCGAAAGCCTTCAAGCGGATGCGGATGTTCTGGTTTGCCATCGCCTTAGCCTCTTACTTCAGGATCTTTGCGACGACGCCGGCGCCGACGGTCTTGCCACCCTCACGGATCGCAAAGCGCAGCCCCTGGTCCATCGCAATCGGGCTGATCAGCTCGATCGTCATCTTGATGTTGTCCCCGGGCATCACCATCTCCACCCCCGCCGGCAGCTCGATGGTCCCCGTCACGTCCGTCGTGCGAAAGTA
>JASHVF010000325.1 GCA_030039615.1 Gammaproteobacteria bacterium
CGGGCGCAGTTGCTTCGGGTTCAGGAATGGGCGCATCGGCTTCAGTCGTCCGGCTTGAATTCGATGCGCAGATTGCGGTCGAAGAGCGCGGGGTCCGGCGGCGGCGGGAGCGGCGAGGCGCGGTACACCGCCGCCTCGATCGACTCGCGTACCGCCTGGTCGCCGTTGCATTGCCCGATACTCACCTGGGTCACCTCGCCTCCCGGCACCTGCGTCACGCTCAGCATACAGTCTATCCCGGCCCTGGCCGTCGGCGGCCGCAGCCACGCATGGGTGATCTTCGCCGCGATCATCGACTCCCAGCTCGCGAGCGCCTGCCCGTTGCGGGCGGAATCGGCGTGCTCCTCGGCGGCGAGACTGCGCTTCAGGTCCGCCTCGCGCTCGCGCTGGTCTTCGGCGTCCTGCCGGGCGCGCTCGGCGGCCGCCTTGGCCGCGGCTTTCTCCGCCGCCGCCTTCTCGGCCGCCGCCTTGTCCGCGGCAGCCCTGTCCGCGGCCGCCTTGTCGGCCGCGGCTTTTTCCGCGGCCGCGCGCTCCTCGGCGGCTTTCTGCTCCTGCGCCTGCCGCTGCGCTTCCTCGGCCTGCTCGCGCTGCGCGCGCTCCTCGGCGCTCGGCTCCGGTGGGCCGACGTCCTCGGGAGGCGCGGGCGGGGCCGCCGCCGGCTGCGGCGCGGGCTGCTCGGCGCCCTTGAGAGCGCGCGCGTCGACCACGGTCGCCTGGATCGGCGGCGTCGGGCTCATGCGCCGCTGCTCGCGGAACAGCAGCCAGCCGTATACCAGCGCCGCCGCCAGCGCGCCGTGCAGCACCACCGACAGCGTGATCGAAATCCACCGGTCACTCGCACGCTGCACCATCGCCGTGCAAAGTGATCAGCCGGACCTGGGCGGCGGCTGCGTCAGGGGCTCGGTCACGAGGCCCACCTGCTTGGCGCCGGCCTGCTGCAGGATCACCATCGCCTCGACCACGCGGCCGTAGGCGATCGCGGCGTCGGCCTTGACCAGCACGGCACGCTCGGGGTTACCGCGCAGCGCGGCTGCGGCCCGGGTCGCCACCGTCTGCGCATCGATCGCCGCGCGCGGATCGCCGCCGATGTTGAGATACAGGCGTCCCTGCCTATCGATCGACAACACCAGGGGTTTGAGCTGCTGGGCTTCGAGAGGTTCCGCGCCCGCCTTCGGCAGCGCGACCTTCACCCCCTGCGTGAGCAGCGGAGCGGTGATCATGAAGATGATGAGCAACACCAACATGACATCGATGTAAGGTACGACGTTGATCTCGCCCATCAGACGGCGGCCGCGCAGAGTCTGTGCCATGGTCAGCGCTCCTTGCCCCTGGAGTTGTCGGCCGCGCCGACGGGCGTCAGCGCGCCGCGCGCCGCGTGGCGCTGCAGGATGGTCGAGAACTCCTCGATGAAGGCGTCGAAGCGGATCTCGAGACGCGTCACCTGGTCGGCGAAGCGGTTGTAAGCCACTACGGCGGGAATCGCCGCGAACAGGCCGAAGGCGGTCGCCACCAGCGCCTCGGAGATGCCGGGGGCGACCTGCGCGAGCGTCGCCTGCTGGATGTTACCGAGCGAGGAGAAGGCGCTCATGATGCCCCACACCGTGCCGAAGAGACCGACGTAGGGACTGGTGCTGCCGACGGTGGCGAGCGTCGCCAGGCTGTGCTCGAGGCGGTCGATCTCCTTCAGCTGCGCCACGCGCATCGCGCGGCGCGCTCCCTCGAGCTGCTGCTCCTGGCCGGCGGTCGCCTGGCGCAGCCGCGCGAACTCGCGGAAGCCGAACTCGAATATGCCCGCCATGCCGGTCGCCCCGCCGTGCGACTCGATCGCGCGGTACAGCTGCGCCAGGTCGTCGCCCGACCAGAAGCGGCTCTCGAAGCGGTCGGCCTCGCGGCGCGCCCGGCCGATGACGCGGCGCTTCCTGAAGATGATCGCCCAGGAGCTGAGCGAGGCGAGCAGCAGGATGCCGATGACCACCTGCACCGGCACGCTCGCCTGCACGATGAGGCGCAGGATCGACAGTTGATCGCCATTCATGCTTCCGGTACCTCTGCCTCACAACCCTCGAGCACGAACGCCGGCAGCCGCCGCGGACGGAGCGTGCGCGCATCGAGGCAGGCGACGCGCACGCTCGCCTCGAGCAGCAGCTCACGGCCGCCGTGCGCGGCACGCAGATGGATGTTCTGAGCAAAGCGCAGCGACGCCGGGCCCTCGAGCCGCGGCGTGCAGCCCACCTCGAGCTCGTCGTCGAGCCGCGCGCTCGCGCGGTATTCGATCCCGAGGCTCACCACAGTAAAGAGGATGCCCTCCTCCTCCTGCAGCCGCCGTTGCGAGTAGCCGCGCTGCCGCAGCCACTCGGTGCGGGCGCGCTCGAGAAAACGCAGGTAGTTGGCGTAGTAGACGATGCCGCCGCCATCGGTGTCCTCCCAGTAGACGCGCGCCGGCCAGGAAAAGCCGCTCACCGTCCGTCCTCGAACAGCTGCAGCGTCGCCGCGGCGCGCTCGGGGGCCTTGAGGCCGAAGTGCTGGTAAGTGGCGCGCGTCACCATGCGGCCGCGCGCGGTGCGCACCAGGAAGCCCTGCTGGATCAGGAAGGGCTCGACCACGTCCTCGAGCGTGCCGCGCTCCTCGCCGAGCGCCGCCGCCACGCTCTCGATGCCGACCGGCCCGCCGTCGAAGCGCTCGATGATCGCGGTGAGGAGCTTGCGGTCGAGCGTGTCGAAGCCCTGCGCGTCGACCTCGAGCAGATCGAGCGCGGCATCCGCGAGGCGCTCATCGATGCGGCCGTCGGCGCGCACCTGCGCGTAGTCGCGCACCCGGCGCAGCAGCCGGTTGGCGATGCGCGGCGTGCCGCGCGAGCGCTGCGCGATGCGCCGCGCGCCGCCGGCATCGATCGGCACGCCGAGAATCGCCGCCGAGCGCTCGACGATGCGCTCGAGATCCTCGACGCCGTAGAACTCGAGCCGCTGCACGATGCCGAAGCGGTCGCGCAGCGGCGAGGTCAGCAGCCCCGCGCGCGTGGTTGCGCCCACCAGCGTGAACGGCGGCAGGGAGAGCTTGATCGAGCGGGCCGCCGGTCCCTCGCCGATCATGATGTCGAGCTGGTAGTCCTCCATCGCCGGATAGAGCACCTCCTCGACCACGGGCGTGAGGCGGTGAATCTCATCCACGAACAGCACGTCGCGCGGCTGCAGGTTGGTGAGGATCGCCGCCAGGTCCCCGGGGCGCTCGAGCACCGGCCCCGAGGTCTGGCGCAGGTTGACGCCGAGCTCGGCGGCGATGATGTGGGCGAGCGTGGTCTTGCCGAGGCCCGGGGGGCCGAAGATCAGCACGTGATCGAGCGCCTCGCCGCGCGCCCGCGCGGCGCTGATGAAGATCTCGAGCTGCGTTTTGACCGGCGCCTGACCGACGTACTCCGCGAGGCGGCGCGGGCGGATGGCCCGCTCGGCTGCCTCCTCGTCCGCGCCCGCCGCGCCGCTGATGATTCGTTCGGCTGTCACTTGAGTCGGTCTACTCCCGCGCCGCGCCCTGCAGCGCGCGCCGGATCAGCTCCTCGGTCGTATAGGTGCCTGGCTCCACCGCTTTCAGAAGCCGCGTCGCCTCGGCCGGACGATACCCGAGTGCCACCAGCGCGCCATAGGCCTCATTCTCGGCAGTCGCTGCCGTCGGCGCCGCCGCGACCGCGGTCGCCGCCGGCGCCGGCCCCAGGCGGTCGCGCATCTCCACGATGAGCCGCTCGGCGGTCTTGCGGCCGACGCCGGGCACACGCGTCAGCGCCGCGACGTCCTCACTCTGCACACAGGCGCTGAAGGCCGCAACGCTCATGCCGGAGAGCAGCGCCAGCGCGATCTTGGGACCGACGCCGGAGACGCGGATCAGGCTGCGGAACAGCCGCCGTTCCTCCTCGGTCGCGAATGCGTACAGCACGTGCGCATCCTCGCGCACCACCAGGTGCGTGAGCAGGCTCACCTCGGAGCCCACCGGCGGCAGGTGAAAAAAGGTCGACATGGGCGCCTCGAGCTCGTAGCCGAGCCCGCCGACGTCGACCGTGAGTTGCGGGGGAGCCTTGGAGGCGATCCGGCCGCGTATCGCGCCGATCATCGCTGCGCCTGCCGCGCGCGCGGGAGCAGCTCGCGCGCGGCGAGTGCGCCGAGGCGCCGGGCATGCGCGTGGCATACGGCCACCGCGAGCGCATCGGCCGCATCCGCCGGCAGCGGGCCGGCGACTCCGAGCAGCACGCGCACCATGTGCGCCACCTGGAACTTCTGCGCCCCTCCCGAGCCCACCACGGCCAGCTTGATCGCGCGCGGCGCGTACTCGAACACCGGCACCCCGCCCGGGACCGCGCAGAGCGCAGCACCGCGCGCCTGCCCGAGCTTCAAGGCGCTCGCGACGTTGCGGCTGACGAACACGCGCTCGACGGCGACTTCGGCGGGCCGATGCTCGCCAAAGAGCGCCGCGAGACCGTCGAAGATCAGGCGCAGCCGCGCGGTGGGCGCGGCGGCACCGACGTTGAGGCACCCCTGGGCAATCAGCGTGAGCTCTGCGCCGCGGCATTCCAGCACGCCAAAGCCGGTGCGGCGTGATCCAGGATCGAGGCCAAGGATGCGGACGTTCGGTGCCGGGGCGCGCAGCGCCGCGGGCGGCGGGGCCGCGGCGATTGCCGGATCAAATGCGCGCCACGACCTCGTCCGGTACCTCGACATTCTGTTGAAGCTTCCGCCCGATCACCCCTGGGACGCGGCTAAGCCTAACTGAAAACAA
>JASHVF010000326.1 GCA_030039615.1 Gammaproteobacteria bacterium
CTGCTGCGCCTTAAGCAGGCGTTCAGAAAGCCATGTTAACGGCGGCCACGGGCGTGACACTGGAGCCGGTGTTGCGCCCCGCCACGAACACGCGCGCGCCGACGATGACCCCGACCGCGCCGGTGAAGTTGTACTCGACCGCGGGAGCGAGCGCGAGGTACTCGCTCGAGCCCGACTGCAGGTTGACGGGCGTCGGAGCGCCGGCGGTCGGCTCGCTGCCCGTGACACGGGTACTCGAGTTGTGCACCCAGACCAGATCGGACGCCAGCACCCAGTTGCGCGTGAGGCTGTACTCGGCCGCCGCGTCGGCGGTGAAGGAGTCGCCCGGATAGGCGTTGCCGCGAAAGCCCGCGGAAGTTCCGTAGACGCTCTGATCGGCGATGCTCGCCGAGCTCGAGATCTCATAGGTCAGATCGAGGCGCACGCGCAGGATCCGCCCGTTCGGCAGCCACAGGTAGTCCTGCGAATACCAGGAGAAGGAGGTGCTGTAGGCCCCCGCGCCGAAGCCGTCGGCGGGATTCGTCAGGCGATCGTAGCGACCCGTCGGGAAGGTCTCGGCCAGCACCAGCGCGGTCGACGGCACCCAGCTGCCCTCGTGAAAGCCCGTGAGCCCGAACTGCACCTGTGCGCCGATGTCGCCGACGCCGGGCGCGGAGCTGTTGGGCTGCCCCGCCGGCTCGTCGTAGAAGAAGCGCGGCAGCAGCCCCACCGACACGCGGTCGGTGAGCGCGTAGATGAGATAGGTGAGCGAGCCGAGCTCGTGTCCGCCGGCGGACGGCTCGTGGTGCCCGTTGCTGTCGTACTGGCCCTTGTCGATGACGTCGAAGACGTAGGGCTCGATGAGCGCGTGGCCGGCGGGAAACGACGAGGCGTTGGCCGCCAGCAGCGGCCCCGTCCACCAGGCATCGGCGAGCGCCTCGCGCGGGGCAACGCCACCGGAGTCGTCGGCGAAGTCGTCGGCGTGGACGGCGGCAGCGAACAGCATCAGCCCGCAGCGCAGCCCGAGCGCTGTTGTGAACTGCGTCACACTGTGGCCGGGCTTAACTTTCCGTAACAAAGGTCAGCGCTCGCGAAGCTGCGACGTTGTTAACGCCATGAAGCCGGACCTTGCGGCTGAATGACTCAACCAACTTGCTCGGGAGGACAGACCCATGAACAACTCGATTCGCACCATTCTCATGGCTTCGATCGTCGGCATGACCCTCGGCGCGCTGGTGACTCCGGCGCTGGCCGACGAGACCCAGTGGCAGAAGGACCATCCGCGCCGTACGCAGGTGAACGGCCGGCTCAACAACCAGAACAAGCGCATCAACAACGAGGAGAAGTCCGGCCAGATCAGCAAGGGGCAGGCGAGGCAGCTGCACGGCGAGGATCATGCGATCCGCCAGGAAGAGCGCACCATGGCGAGCACCAACGGCGGCCACATCACCAAGGCCGAGCAGAAGTCGCTCAACCAGCAGGAAAACCAGGTCAGCCAGCAGATCGGCAAGTAAGCTCCACGCGTCGAGGTCACCGGGCGGAGCGTACGAGCTGCGCTCCGCGCCGGCGACCCGATCCTTGCTGCCCGCCGCCGCCTCACGCCCGTGTCTCAGGCCCGCAGTGAGAAGGGCGTGAAGTTCGTGTCGCGATCGTAGTAATCCTCATGCTCCGTGCGCTTGAGGAACGCGACGATCCTGTAGGTCGCGGGCGTGGCGAGCACTTCCCACAGCGACTTGAGTACGTACTGATCGACGGCGACCGCCACCAGATCGCGCGCCGCCCACAGCCCCGCAAAGGCGATGGTGTAGAAGAGCAGCGTGTCGACGAGCTCGCCGCACACCGTCGAGCCGATGAGTCGCGTCCACAGCCAGCGGCCATTGGTCCAGATCTTCATCTTCGCGAGCACGTAGCTGTTGACGAACGAGCCGCACCAGAAGGCGATGATCGAGGCGCAGACGATGCGCGGCGTATTGCCGAACATCTGCTCGACGGCCGCCTGGCGGCTCACCCAGAAGTCCGCCGGCGGCAGGTACACGATCACCGCCGACATGAACGCCGCGAAGGCGAGCGCGGCGAAGCCGCTCCAGACCGCGCGCCGGTCGCGCGCGTAGCCGTACACCTCGGTGAGGATGTCGCCGAACAGGTAGGAGATCGGGAAGAACAGCACGCCCGCCATGTAGGTGCGCGGCCCGAGCCACGGCAGCGTCACCACCGACACCTTGGCCGCGCCGATCGGATTCGCGCACAGCAGCACGCACACGTAGGCGCCGAGGATCAGGTCGTAGTAGCGGTAGCTCTTCACGCGCGCGGCAGCACCGTGCCGGTGAGCTCCCCGAAGCCGATGCGCCGGAACGGCGGCCGCTCGCACCAGGCGCGGAAGGTCACGCGGTCGCCGTCCTCGAGGAAAGTGCGCTGCTCACCGTCGGCGAGCGCAACCGGGCGCTTGCCGCCGACGGAGAGCTCGAGGAGCGATCCGGCCTCCCCGGGCTGCGGCCCGGACTGCGTGCCGCTGCCGAGCAGGTCGCCCGGCTCGAGGTTGCAGCCGTTGACCGTGTGGTGGGCCACCATCTGCGCTACCGTCCACCACGAGTCGCGGAAGTTGGCATGCGAGAGTCGCTGCGGCGCCGTGCCGGCGGCCCGCATGTGCGCCGTGTCGAGCCACACCTCCAGGTCGACGTCGAAGCCGCCCGCGGCGCGCAGCCCCGCGCCATCGAGATAAGGGAGCGGCGCCGGCTCGCCCGTGGGCCGCGTCCATGGCGTGCGAAACGGTGCCAGCGCCTCGAGCGTCACCACCCAGGGCGATACCGAGGTGGCGAAGTTCTTGGCGAGAAACGGCCCGAGCGGCTGATACTCCCACGCCTGCACGTCGCGTGCCGACCAGTCATTCAGCAGGCACAGCCCGAACACATGGCTCTCGGCCTCAGCGAGCGGCACGCACTCGCCGAGCGTGTTGCCGCGGCCGATGAATATCCCGACCTCGAGCTCGTAGTCGAGCCGGCGCGTCGGCGCAAGCTCGGGCAGCTCGCCGGGCGGGCGCAGCACCTGGCCCTGCGGGCGCACGAAGTCGAAGCCCGAGACGCGCAGTGACGAGGCGCGGCCGTGATAGGCGATCGGCACCCACTTGTAGTTCGGCAGCAGCGGGTTGTCGGGCCGGAACAGCCGCCCGACCGCCGTCGCGTGATGGATCGAGGCGTAGAAGTCGGTGTAGTTGCCGACGTCGGCCGCGAGGCGGAACTCGGCGGCCGCCTGCGGCACCAGCATCCCCTCGAGCCGCGCCGCCAGCGGGCTCGCCGCACGCAGCGCCTGTGACAGCGCGGCGCGCAGCGCCCCTGAGCCTTCGGGGCCTGCCGCCATGAGCGCGTTGAGGCTGGGCTGCGCGGCGGCGGCGAGCGCCGCGGCCGCGGCCCCTTCGAAGGGATGGGCGGCGGCGAGCGCCCCGAGGTCGAGGACCTGCGCGCCGATCGCGACCCCGCCGCGGAAATTCTCGCCGCTGCCGGCGCGTCGAAAGGCCGCAAACGGCAGATTCTGCAGCGGAAAGTCGCCGCCCGCGCTGTTGGCGGAAGCCACCCAGCTCGTGAGCGCGGGGTCGTGAGTCGCATCCACGGCGGCCATGCCGCTAGTGTGCCAG